>JAPKZV010000076.1 GCA_026393585.1 Actinomycetota bacterium | reverse complement strand
GTCAACACCACCGTGTGTTGTCGGGAACCGCTTTGGGCTGGCACGACGACGATTGGTTTAAGCGCCCAGCCGGAAGTGGCCGCGAATTGTGCTGGTTCCCTGAACCCATTGGTTCGCGCGACTGCTACCGAGCCGACCTCGCCGACCCCGTGCTGTTGAAGCACAGCTTTTCGCATGTGAATCGTATTAGCGCACGCGTATCGGCAACACGCCGCGACCGCATTTTGGGCCGGTTGCCCATGCTCATTCCTCCTCACCTCGACGGCGACATGGGCGCGGTACGTGTGGAACTGCGCGGTGTGAAAAACGGTGAGCGCAGTGTTGAAATTGCAGGAGCCGCTCACCCAATGGGCCATATTGCTGGCGCGGTTGCTGCTGCAACAGCACACGAAATTGCCAAACACGCCGGAACCGATGCTGCTTTTGCGCCAGGCGTTTTTGGTTTGGGTGCTGAAGAACTACCTAACGCCGCCATTTTCAACACGGTCTTAGATTCGGGTGTGCGCGTACAACAGTTTTACGGCGTGCATTAAAAAGAGCAATCATGGCGCAGCATTCCCATTCGCATGTCATCGATGAAGACATGGAAACCGAAATCGCACTTCGTTTACGAAAAGCAGATCAACGCTTTACTCCTGCCCGCCGTGCGTTAGTTGCAGCGCTCGTTACAGCAAAAGGGCCAATGGCCATTGCCGACATTTTGTTGGTGACCGAAAAGATGCCGCAGAGTTCGGTGTATCGCAATCTCACTGTGCTGGAAAGTGTGGGCGTGGTGTCGCGCCTCATGAGCAACGATGAATACGGGCGCTTTGAATTATCGGAAAATCTCATTGGCCATCACCACCATCTCATTTGTCAACAGTGTGGCGCCATGAGCGACTTCAACATTCCACATGACATGGAACAACAACTCGACAGCACATTGGCGCAACTCGCTTCAGCAAACGGATTCACTCTTGAGCACCATCGCTTAGACATCGTCGGAAAGTGCAGTAATTGCAAATGAAAAATATTGGGCCAATTCCATGGTTACCAGAAGGTCGCATCGTGTCGGTGCCAGACCGCGGTGAGTTTTTCGTGCGGCATTTTCAACACGCCGACCCCACCGCACCAACACTTTTGTTGTTGCACGGGTGGACCGCAAGTAGCGATGTGCAGTTCTTCACCGCGTATGAAGAGTTAGCGCAGCACTATTCATTTGTGGGAATTGATCATCGTGGCCATGGCCGAGGTATTCGACCCACACGCACTTTCTCACTTGAAGAATGTGCCGACGACGCAGCAGCAGTAGTGCGAGCATTAGGAATCAACCGCATCATTACCGTTGGTTATTCCATGGGTGGGCCCATCAGTTTGTTTGTGGCACAACGCCACACCGAATTAGTAAGTGCAATGGTGTTGCAAGCAACATCGTTGGAATGGCGTGCAACAAAACAAGAGCGCGCTCTGTGGGCACTCATGCGCGGCGCTTCACCGTTACTGCGCCGGCTGAATACTCCACGCATATTGCAGTCGCGCTTGCAGGGAATGATGCCCAAGGTCGGGGCCGTTCGTTCTTATGTGCCGTGGCTCATTGGCGAGATTCGTCGCAACGACACATTTATTGTGAGCAAAGCCGGCGAAGCGTTGAGCAAATACGATGCGCGGCCATGGGCAAGGCAACTCAAGAAACCAACGGCGTATGTGCTCACCACCAATGATCAATTAGTGAAAACCGAAAAGCAACAACAACTCATTGAAACGTTGAACGCACAGGTCATCACTCTTGAAGGCGATCACTTCGTTACCTTGGGTCGCCCCGAGGCGTACAGCGCAGCTACTCGGGCTGCGGTGCAACTTGTGGAGCAACACGCTCGGTAAGTTCACCCACTGAGTCGACAAGTTTTTCTAAGTGGTCGCGCAATTCGTCCATGGTGACCATGTCGGCGAGCGCTAAACGTACGGCAGCAAGTTCACGGGCAAGAAATTCGGTATCGGCTTGTGTGCGCGAGGCAACCGAACGGTCGACCTCTGCTTGTTGACGGTCGCGATCTTCTTGACGATTTTGTGCAAGCAAAATGAGTGGTGCTGCATACGCGGCCTGCAACGACAATGCCAAGGTGAGTACACCAAATGGGTTGGGGTCGAAGTGCCAGCTTTGTGGAGTAACAATGTTCCAAGCAAGCCACCCAACGCACAAAAAACTCTGGAATAACAAAAAGCGCGCGGTGCCTAAAGTGCGGGCTATGGATTCGGAAAATTGACCGAATGCATCGGGCTCGTAACGCCTACCAACGCGGCGCCTTTGACGTGGCAGTGAAATATCTTCGCGGCGCTTCACTTGGGGGCCACCTGACGTCGACGTTGGCGCCAGTCGGCAGGCAACGTGCGGTCGAGAACGTCGTCGACAGTAATGGCGCCGAGCAAACGTTGTGCAGAGTCACACACACCCATTGCCATCATGTTGTACGACGCAAGAACTTCAGCAACTTCACGGTCGGGCATGTCGACGGTAACTGTGGGCTCTTGTTCTAAGCAGCGACCCAGTTCCATGCTCGGTGGTTCACGCAACAAACGTTGGAAGTGCACCACGCCGAGGTAGCGGCCAGTGGGTGCACGAAACGGTGGGTTGGTCACAAACACTTGAGCAGCAATGGAAACAAGCCATTCCGGGTCGCGAATGTGAGCAAGTGCTTCAGCAACAGTTGCATTTGGCCCGAGCACAATGATGTCGGGGGTCATGAGTGCACCAGCAGTGCCTTCTTGGTACGACAACAATTGGCGCATCACAGCGGCATCGTCTTCGTCCATCTCATCAAGAATGCGCGAACGTTGCTCGCCAGGCATTTCCGCCAAGAGGTCGGCAAGGTCGTC
>JAPKZV010000127.1 GCA_026393585.1 Actinomycetota bacterium | reverse complement strand
GGTGAAAACACCGCTATTGGTCTTGGTGGTGTTATGGGCGGCTTGCACTCTGAAGTCACTCCTACAACCACGGAAATTGTGCTTGAAGCTGCATGGTTCCCAGCCGATACCGTTTTAGAGTCTGCTGCTCGGCACGGATTGCGTTCAGAAGCATCTGCGCGATTCGAAAGAGGAGTCGACCCATTTGGTGCGGAATATGCAGCATTGCGTTTCATCGAGAACTTGCAAATCACGTGCCCAGATCTTGTGGTGTGTGGCTCCTCTCAGGTGGTTGCCAACAACACCTGCCCGCAGCAACTCACTCAAGTCACCTTGCGGTTGTCGCAAGTGTTGCGTGTTCTCGGGGTGTCACTCAGTGCCACTGAAGTGCATGAACTCATTGGGCCAATCGGATTTGCCACTGAAGTGCATGAACTCATTGGGCCAATCGGATTCGTTGTTGCCGACCAAAAAGATGGCAACGCCTTGGTGGGTATTCCTTCGTGGCGACCCGACTGCACGAGTGAAGTAGACATCATTGAAGAAATTGCTCGACATTACGGCTATGACGCCTTGGGTAAGTCGGTTCCGCATTCGCCAGTGCACGGACGGTTGTCTGGCGTGCAACAACGTCGCCGCCTGGTGCATGAAGTAATGGTGGAAGCCGGTTGGTGCGAAGCAATGCCGAACCCGTTTCTTGATCCTTCATCAACACGACTTGCCGGCATCGACGACAGTGCGCAGCTTGCGTTGGTGAATCCACTTGTCGCCGAAGAGTCAGTACTGCGCGTTTCATTGCGGCCTGGTTTGTTGCGGGCAATTGCGTATAACCAATCGCATCGTGTCGACAACATTCATCTCTACGAAGTGGGGCATGTGTACCCGCGGGGTAGTAGCGGTGCATTGCCCGATGAAGAAGAAATGCTGTGTGTGATGTCGGTCGATTCTGACGGCAAAGAGCTTTCTGCACTTTCCACGTGGAACTTATTGGGCGATGCTTTAGGCATCGGTGCTCAGATCGACCAGAAGAGTCCTCCGGCCGGCTTTCACCCAGGGCGTAGTGCAACTCTGCGTCGCGGTAAGACTGTTATTGGGGCGATCGGAGAAATCTCTCCTTTTGTCTTGAAACAACACGGCATTACTGGGCGTGTGAGTTGTATGGAGTTGTCGCTCTCTACTGTGTTGCGAGAAGAGCCAAAAGCAGTAGCAGCTAAAACGGTAAGTCGGTATCCATCGAGCGACGTCGATCTCGCTTTCGTGGTTCCCAATTCAGTGTCTGCCTTCGATGTGCATCGCGCAGTACGGCAAGGCGCAGGCGCACTCGCCGTGTCTGTCGACCTCTTCGATATTTACCGTGGCAAGGGCGTTAGCGACGACTCCCGCAGTTTGGCCTTTCGCATTCGACTCCAGGCTCCCGATCGGACACTCACCGATGAAGAAGTAGCAGCTGCTCGCCAAAAGAGCATCGACGCTGTTGCCAAACTAGGGGCACAACTGCGGGCCTAACTCGCCACAATGCTTGTATTACTATACATCACAATGTATAGTAATACATATGGCTAAGAAAACAGCAGCAATACTTGGGGCAACGGGGTTCACAGGGGTTGAGCTTTTGCGTCTCATCGCTCAGCACCCTGAAATGGACGTGGTGTACGCAAGTGGAGACTCTCAAGCAGGGGAGAAGCTCTCCCACTTGTATCCCAGTTTGCGTGCTGCGTATCCAAGCATGGTGGCCCAAGAGTTCTCGCAAAAGGCCGTGTCTGGTGTTGATGTTGTATTTCTCGGGCTCCCACATGAATCATCGGTCGAAATCGTTCCGCAACTGCTGGGTGATGTTGGTTGCGTCGTTGACCTTTCCGCTGCATTTCGTTTGCGCGATACTGCGCAGTATCCACAGTGGTATGGCTTCACGCATGAACATCCTGAATACGTAGCGCAAGCTGTTTATGGTTTGCCTGAGATCTACAGAAAAGAACTTGCAGGTGCG
>JAPKZV010000206.1 GCA_026393585.1 Actinomycetota bacterium | reverse complement strand
GGCAAAGGCGTTGTTCAACTCGATGGCAAGATGATTGAAAACTTGCACGTTGCTAATGCACAGCGTGCCATTGCAATTGCCGATGCAATTGCTGCCTTGAACTAACTCAGTTATAAATTCGCGCGGAAGAGCGCAAGTGTGCGTGTCCACGCCGTACTCGATGCCTCAGCGTTGTACACCTCGGGACGCTCATCGTTGAAAAACGCGTGGTCGGTACCGGCGTACACGTGGAACGTGGCATTTTTCCCGCGCTTGCGCAGGTCTTCTTCAAGAGCTTTTGCCATTTCAGGTGAGGCAAATGCATCATTTTCTGCATAATGACCTTCTACCACTGCAGTAAGCGCGTCCCAATTGGGCTGTGCTTCTGGCCAAGGAATAACACCGTAAAAAGGAGCAGCTGCAGCAACTGCGTCGGGGCGCTGGCATGCGAGAGCCAATGTGAGACCGCCGCCCATACAAAACCAACAACACCTACTTTGGTGCGACCAGTTTTTTCTTGGAGGAAGTCAACAGCTCCGCTCATGTCTTTTGCTGCGTGTTGCAGGTGTAAACCCATCATCAACTTGCCCGCTTCATCGGGTTCAGTGCTCGACTCGCCGTTGTAAAGATCGGGAGCAAGCACTGTGAAACCTTCCGCCGCCAAACGATCGGCAACGTCACAAATATGTGGCACGAGACCCCACCACTCTTGAATGAGCACAACACCAGGAGCCGATGCATTTGCAGCATTGCTCGCCAAGTACCCGCTGCAGGTTCCGCCATTGCTTTTGAATGAAACGCTCTCGCCCATGTGACTCTCTTTCAGTTGCTTTTCACTATCTTAAATTGCTGATCGCGTCAGGAGTTCCACTGCAGGTGGGCACTGTGCCGATATACCCACCCCAGACAACGCCGCAACATCGTGCACTCCGTCGCTGCCCACAATTGCCTGACACAACCCGAAGGGCACTTCACTTGCTTCACGGTGCCATGCACGCACCTCACGACGCTGCGATATTTGGCGATCAAGATCTTTCACAATGCCTGCGTACAAAACATCGGGCAACCTTGCCCCCACGCTTGCCGACAACAACACCGGCTTCTCGGCACAATACGCAGCGCTCGCCAAGGCCAGTGAGCCCGCAGTGCACCAGGCACTCATAGAGCCAGTTGCATATGCCGACAACAACACCGCGTCGGCATTTGCTGCCGCAATGGCTCCATGTGATGCGTTGACGAGATACGCCGGAATCTCGAGGCGCTCCAAAACGCGAATCATGTGATCGGCACCGTTGTCGCCATCGACAACACACACCTCAATGCCGCTCGTTGCTCCGGCAATGGCAAGAGCATGCGCCACATCGAAAGACCACCCGTCAACGCAGACCATGGCACCTTCAGTGATCTCTGCGGCAAGATGTTCGGCGGTCCTATCGTCGTGCACCTCATCAACACAGTCGCGCAGCGCTTCATAGGGCTCGCTAGCGGTAACCACATGCGCACACAGCCACCACAGGGGCCCACACAGCGTGTGACGCTCCACAATGCGGCGCGTGGTGACCACCACGCTTGCGGGGTCGAGGACGAGCCCAGAGAGGGCTGAAGCGGTTTCCAAAACGAGGTCGGGGGCGTCAACATGCCCGGCACGTGCCAAATACCTCAGGTGTTCTATGGGATGCACTTACACCAAGGTAGTGCCAACTTGCTACCGTTTCACCTGTGGCAACTACCCCTTCCCCAGATCTCGTTCTCACCACCGTCGCTGGAGACAGCCAGACCCTCAATGAATGGCTCACCACCTTCCATATGGCAACAGTGGTCATCGACCCGTACACCAATGAAAGCTCGTGGATCCTCGATACCGCAGCACGCGTTTTGCGCAGTTTCATGGGCGCAGCAGTGCGCGTGAATTTCATTGTTACTGCAAGCGCCGATGAAGCAAAGCAATTCCTCGGACCACTCGCCACAGAGTTCCTTACCTTTGCCGACCCCACTCGCGAAGCAGTGCGTCAACTTGGTCTTGCACAACTGCCCGCATTTGTTTTCATTCAGAGCGATTTGTCCATCGGCGCCGCAGCCGAAGGATGGCGTCCAGTGCAGTGGCGTGAAGTGGCAGCAAAAATAGCCACCACCACTTCATGGTCACAGCCCACCATTCCTGGTCCGAAAGACCCCAGTCCGTACGCTGGCACGCCGGCTCTTGTGTGACACTTCCACTCACCGACCTTCCCGTCGAAGAGTGTGTCTCTCAACTTTCATCTGCGCTCTTTCACGTGCGGCGCGCCGTTCTTGTAGCGCCTCCTGGTTCGGGCAAAACAACACTTGCTCCGCTACGCCTTTTAGAAACCTCGTGGCTTCTTCCAAATGAACGCATCGTCATGCTCGAACCGCGCAAACTTGCTGCACGTGCCGCAGCACGACGCATGGCGCACATGCTGGGCGAAAAAGTTGGCGACACTGTTGGTTATCAAACACGCGATGAACGTGTGATTGGGCCAAACACCCGTATTGAAGTTCTCACCGAAGGCGTGCTCACGCGTCGCTTACAGAGCGACCCCGATCTTCCCAATGTGGGCATCGTCATTTTCGATGAAGTCCACGAACGCAACTTGCCTGGCGACCTCGGCCTCGCCTTGTTGCTTCATGCACAAGAGTCTTTGGGATCTCAACAACGCATTTTGCTGATGTCGGCAACCCCCGACACCGATAGGTGGTGTACGTATTTAGGAAGTGCTGCAGGCGAACCAGCACCGGTGATTTCTTCTACCGGCACACTCTTTCCTGTTGAAGTGCATTGGTGGCGCTCACCAACGGTACGCAAAGGCCAACGCCGCGACGACGAGCGGCTCGAAAACAAAGTTGCAACCACTGTTGTTCGTGCACTGCGTGAAACCGAAGGTGACATTTTGGTTTTCTTGCCAGGCATTGGCGAAATTCGCCGCGCTATCACCGCAACTGAAACTGTGACCGAAGGGGCCGTAGATCTCTTCCCACTTGCTGGTGCTCTTTCCTTAGAAGAACAAGATGCGGCACTCGCCCCCAGCCGACCAGGACGACGGCGCATTGTGTTCTCCACCGATATTGCCGAGAGCTCGCTCACTGTCGATGGCGTGCGCGTGGTAATTGACT
>JAPKZV010000159.1 GCA_026393585.1 Actinomycetota bacterium | reverse complement strand
GTACATCTCTGAAATGGTGCAAAACAAGGGTTTATTCACCGATAACGGCAACCAAGCGGCCAGCTAAGGGCTTAGGCGCGCCCGAGTATTTTGTCGACCGCAATGATGATGGCCACTCGGTCGACACGTTCTTTTGGTGCTTGGTAGCGCGCTGTATAGCCGGCGACTGCTTGCGCAACCTCTGCTGCGTTTGTTGTAGCGCGTACGGTTCCTTCAAGCGATAGCCAACGACCTTTGTCGACTTGTGAGACAACAGCGCGGCCACCATGCTCAGCATTTTTTACTTTCTGTGAACCTGCAAAAGTAATGATGCGCACTTCATTGCACGATGCATCAAAACTGAAGCCCACTGGTACTACGTGAGGTGATCCGTCTTTGCGCAGTGTGGTGAGAGAAGCTAAATGGCGCTCGGTGAGGAACGCAATGATTTCTGGAGTGATGTTTTCTGGAGACATTAGATTGCAGAAATCGCTTCAAGCACATCGAGTTTTGCTGCGCGACGCGCCGGCCCAATTGCTGCAATGATGCCAACAACAATGGATGCAAGAAGTACCACAACAATGGTGTTGATAGGAATTTGAATTCCATTAACAAACGATTCAGGAAGTGCAATTGAAACTGCGATACCTAAGGGAACACCCACGGCAACGCCAAGTGTTGCGCCAAAGACGGAGACAATAATTGCTTCCCACCGGACTGAACGTTTGAGGTGTCGTTTGCTCATTCCTACTGCACGCAGCAAGCCAAACTCGCGAGTGCGTTCGTAAACAGAAAGTGCCATGGTGTTGGCAATACCTAAAACGGCAATGCCAATAGCGAATATGAGCAGACAGTACACAATGAAAAGCAGCTGGTTCAGCTGGTCTTCCTGGCTCTTTTGGAACTCGGCTTGGTCTTGAACCTGGGCGCTCGGAAATTCTTCGGCCACTTTGTCGACGGCGATGCGTGCAGTCTCAATGCTGACCCCATCAGCAATTTTGGCACCAATGAAAAAATCGACGGGTGGTGCGGTAGAGGCTTGAGAAAGAGGGGTCGCGGTGCACGAGTATTTGCCCCTTGCCCAGTGCAGCAAAGCTTCCAGAGGTGAGCTTGACGTTCACTATGTCGCCCATTTCAACGTTCACTGCGCCAATTTGTTTTGATTCACCATTAATTTGCGCAGTGGAAATGCGGAAAGGCGATACTTCACCGAGTTCAGGAAGTACGGCAAGTTTCTCAGCAAATGCTGGAGGCAAACCTTGGAACCCATCGCTCGTTACGTAGTAATCGGCCGTGACCGAACCTTGTAGGCGGTCTTTAAACGACTTCTGGACTGAGGCGGCAATGACTGCAACGGTGCTGACGAGTGCAAGACCAATCATGAGTGCTGACGCAGTAGTTGCAGTGCGGCGCGGCGTGCGTTGTGCATTACGACTTGCCAGCCTGCCTGCCACTGAACGCGTCATTGGCCAAATAGGGAAAGGCAGAATACGGCTGATTGCTGCGCTCATGGGGGCAGCAAATGAGGTAGACAAACTTGCGACGCCAAGGAACAACAAGATGGCTCCGAGCCCGCTTGCACCAAGTATGCCGATGGCTCCGCCTGGTTGAACGAAGAGGCCAATACAGAGCAATGCGATGGCGGCGAGCAAAGTTGCTGCACCAGCAAAGAGGCGTTTGCTGCGTTGTAGGGCGGTGAAGCCCATCTCGGGGCGCATAGCGGCAACTGGAGGAATTTTGCTGGCCCGCAAGGCAGGCACCATTGCCGCAGTGACGGTCACGCCGATGCCAACAAAGAGCGAGGCAAGGATGGTGCGCGTGGAAATGGTGATGGTGGCCGATGGGAACGCGGCACCGGTGGCGTTGAAGAGCGCCGTGATGCCTTTCGATACACCGACTCCGCCCAAGATGCCAAAGGCGGTAGCAATGACGCCGATGATGAGGGCCTCACCCAAAATCATGAGTCGTATCTGACGTGAGCTTGCCCCGATGGCGCGCAGCAAGGCAAGTTCACGCAAGCGCTGGCTAATAATGATGGCGAACGTGTTGAAAATAAGAAATGCGCTGACAAAAAGTGAAATAGCTGCGAACCCTAAAAGAAGCTTCCCAAAAATATCGATGATGTCATTAATGGCGCCAGCAGTTTCCTTCGCCGATTGCTCGCCGGGAATGACTTCGTACTTGCTGGTGAGCACGGTGGCAATTCCTTTTTGCACCGTTGAGCGCGAGGCGCCTTTTTCAAGACCCACGTAAATGGAATCGGCTAAACCTTCTGCGCCAAGAAATGTGTTGGCAGTTGCTGGGTCGAATGCGCACACGCTGGCGCCGCCGCCACCAGACGTGTCGCCGGTTCCCGTGAGGCCAACGAGCGTGAATTCACCTTTGCCAGTAGGGCCAACAACTGTGACTTTGTCGCCTAAAACGTAGCCAGCACGTTTGGCGGAAGCTTTATCGATGGCAACTTCGCCAGGGCCACGTGCTTCGCGCCCATCAAGAATAGTGCGACCGTCTAAACCATCTTGACCTAGCCATGAAATACCAAAAGCAGGGCCTGAAGTTTTGAGTGGCTTGCCGTCGGGTTTCACAATGGTGGATTCGCGAATGATATTGACTTCAACTGAACTCACGCCAGGAACTGCAGCGATACCAGAAACAAGTGCAGCGGGAACGGGGTCACGTTTCGCGGTGGCTTCGTCGCCAAAAGCAATAGGGGTGCGTACTTCAAGTGCAATGTCGCCGCGGAGCTCTTCAAAGAGACTGTTGATTGCGGTTTTCACACTGTCGGTGAGCATGAATGCACCAGACACGAAAGCAACACCGCTCACAATGGCGAACACGGTGAGCAAGATGCGGAACTTACGAGCAAGTACGCCACGCAAAGTGAGGCGTATGACGGGGGATGACACTGTTATGACCCGAGTTTCTTCATACGGTCGAGCACTTGCTCACTTGTTGGCGAGGTGATTTCGTCAACAACTTTTCCGTCGGCGAGAAAAACAACACGGTCGGCATACGCAGCAGCAACAGGGTCGTGGGTCACCATCACAATGGTTTGCCCAAGGTCGCTCACGGCGTGACGCATGAAGGCGAGAATTTCTGCACCTGAGCGGCTATCGAGGTTGCCCGTTGGCTCGTCGGCAAAAATAATTTTCGGACGGCTAGCTAGTGCTCGTGCAACTGCAACGCGTTGTTGCTGCCCACC
>JAPKZV010000230.1 GCA_026393585.1 Actinomycetota bacterium | reverse complement strand
CTAGCGGCGATGGGGTGACCCCTGGGAAAATAACTGTGACGTGATGGCCAAGGCCTGCAATATGTTCAGCAACGGTGAGTGGTGAGGGGCGATCATCTTCGGCAATGACCAACACATGTTTGCCAGGTTTTTGATTACCTTCAATGACATCGGCAACAGTAAGCACATGCGGCAAGGTGTCGCCAGGAATTCCGGGGCGACGCACTTTTGCACCAGTTGCAACTGCCACGGTGTCGGCGCCAAAAGCAAGCACGCTGTCGGCATCGGCCGACCTGTTCAATTCAATTTTCACCCCAGCTTCAGCTAAACGCCACTGTTGAAAAGTGACCCACTTGCCGTAGTTGGCATTCATTCGCACTTTTGTAGCGAGCGCAACTTGACCACCAAGCACGCCTGCCTTTTCCCACAACGTCACATCGTGTCCGCGTTCTGCAGCAAGACCTGCAAGTTCCATGCCAGCAGGGCCAGCACCAATGACCAACACTTTTTTACGCTGCGTTATTGGCTTCAAGCCACCTTCAGATTCGCGCCCTGCAAAGGGATTACTTGCACAACCAAAACCTAAACCTTCAACTGTGGAACGGTGAATGCAATCGTTCAACCCCACACATGGGCGAATGGATTGCACCCGCTCTAATTTCACTTTGTTCACCAAGTTAGGGTCGGCAATATTTGCGCGCACCATTCCCACGATGTCGGCTTGACCTGCAGCAACAATTTCTGCTGCACGTTGTGGCGAAGTGACGCGACCAACATAAACAACTGGCAAATGCGTTGCGGTTTTTGCTTCGCCACACATTGCCGCCCAATGCCCTTCAGGGAATGTACCGAGTTGAATATACGAAGGAACGCCCCAGTTGTTACCGACGTCAAGACTGAAATAATCGACTGTTCCCTCTTCGGTGAACTTGCGCATGACGTACTTGCAATACTCCACGTCGTAGCCGCCGTCGATGAGTTCATCCATGCACAACCGCAAGCCCACCGTGATGGGTCGCTTCACGTTGTCGCGAATGGCATTCACAATGTCGCGGAGAAATGCACGACGTCCTTCGTCGCTGCCACCATATTCGTCGGTGCGCTTGTTTGTTTTTGGCGACAAGAAGAATTGAATGATGTCGTCGTGGTTTGCGTGAAGTTCAATGGCATCGCAACCTGCTTCGGCGGCAATGGCTGCCGACTCGCCATATTCTTTGATGAGCCATTTGATTTCATCAATATCCATTGCGTGTGGAATGCGGAAGTCGGCATAGCCACTGGGTTCTTGCGAAGGAGAGATGGGCTTTCCACCTTGCAACACCATCTGTACTGTTCCATAACCACCCGCATCATGAATGGCGTCTTGCATTGCCTTCATCCGCTCGGCGAACAAAGGGTGACGAAAAAGGCCAGGCCCATGTGCGCCTACACCCGATGGTTCAAACCCAGGAATGAGTGGGTTGGCCACAAACACGGGGCCGCCGCCTACCCATTCATTTCCACCAGTAATACGCGCGGTGTAGTACTGCACAAACTTCTGAAAATTTCCAATGGGCCCGAGAAAAGCACTTGAGCCCGCAGAGTGCGGTGGCACCATGAGGCGGTGCGTGAGTTTCATCGTGCCCACAGTGATGGGTTGGAAAAGTACCTCGAACTGCGACATGACTACCCCTTCATGAAAACGCGATGAGTTTTTTCGGCGCGGTGTGTCCCGATTTCAGGGACATACCGCGCCGAGAACACTTGTTTGTTAGTAAGGCATGGTGCCGCCATCAACCGGGAACGATGTTCCGGTGATGCCAGCAGCAACATCGCGTGCCAAGAGCACAGCGACTTCTGCAACTTCTTCAACTTTGTTCGGGCGCTTGATAGCTGACTCTGCACAGAACATTGCGATGAGTTCGTCGTAGCCGGCGACTCCCATAGCAATTGCACTGTCGGGGCCGGTCTCGCGCACGATGTCGGTTTCGATGATGCCAGGAAGAATGGCGTTGACGGTAATACCCAACGTGCCCACTTCGCGAGCAGCAGACTTCATGAGGCCAAGTACGGCGTGCTTTGTTGCTGCGTAACCCGGAATACCAGGCTTGCCGAGTTTGCCTTCAACTGATGATGTCACGATGATGCGACCAGCTTCACGAGGAATCATGTGCTGAAGTGATTTGCGCATGCCCCAAAAGACGCTGTGCAAGTTCCAAGTGACTTCCATCATCCACTCTTCGTCGGTCATCATGGCAACTGGTGCGGTGTTTTCTACACCACCTGAGTTGAGCACCATGATGTCGAGTTTGCCGAATTTTTCAACAGTGAAATCGACAATGCCTTCGCAGTCTTTTTGGTTGCGTGCGTCGCCTGCGAAATACGCAAGGTTGGGTCCGCCACCCATTTCTTTCATCGCTGCTGCACCTTTTTCGGCAGAGCGTCCGTTGATTACTACCTTCGCGCCTTCGCGCAAGTATGCCTCGGCAATGGCACGGCCAATGCTGCGTGTACTGCCTGTGATTGCTGCAACTTTTCCGTCAAGCTTTCCCATGATGTCTGGTCCCCTTCGTTCGATTCGTTCGTGTGATGTAATTCGTGGTCTTAGTACGCTGCGGTTCCGCCGTCGACGGAAATCATTGAGCCGGTAATGCCGGCGCCCGCTTCAGAAGCAAGAAGCGACGCAACAGCGGCAACTTCTTCGCAGGTATTCAGACGCTTGATTGCTGCTTCAGAAGCAAACCAATCGAGCAGACCTTGATAGGTGAGACCCATTGACGCTGCAGCGGCAGGGCCTTCATCGCGCATGATGTCGGTTTCAATTGCACCTGGGCAGATGCAGTTGATGGTGACGCCCGTGGTACCAATTTCTTGGGCACACGACTTGGTGAAACCATTGATGGCATGTTTGGCGGTGACGTAAATGGATACGCCAGGCTTGCCGTGCTTGCCTTCAAGTGACGAAACATTGATAATGCGTCCCCAACCACGTGGCACCATGTCGCGCAACGCCATTTGGGTGCACCAAAAGGTGGACCAGAAGTTCCACTTCAGAGAATCTTCCATTGCCCAATCTTCAAGGTCAATGACGGGAGCGTGTCCGGTTGCTCCGCCGGCATTGTTGACCATGATGTCGATTTTTCCGTATTTGGCGATTGCAGCATCGATAATGGCTTGGCAACCCTCACGGCTCTTGATGTCGCCTTGGACGAAATGAACGCGGTCGCCGCCATTCATTTCTTTGACCGCCTGAGCACCTTTTTCGGCGCTACGGCCATTGATGACCACGCTTGCCCCGTCGGCAAGGAACCCCTCGGCAATGGCTCGGCCAATACCGCGGGTACCTCCTGTGATGACAGCAACTCTTCCCTGAAGTTCCATAGTTATCCACCCGTTCCTCTCGCCACTGTGGCGACTGTCTGCGTAGAGTAGTCGGGAAATAGTCCGGGGTAAAACGCCGGGTGCTCAGATCTTCGAAATTCCAATAAATAGACCATCACCAACGAGAAAAAAGGACGGGAAAGCGTGTCGAAAGCAGGCTTGGCAGCGTTAGAAATCGCAGTACAGGAAGTAAAGACGGTCATCTCCACCCTCACCGAGGAGGAGTGGTCACGCCCCAGTGGCTGCAAAGGCTGGTCGGTACGCGACCTCGTGGCTCACATGAGCTCAAACTACAAAGAAACCGTTGACCCATCACCAGCGCCTGCAGAGCCAATCAACCTGCCAGCCGAGCGGATGATGGACATGTTGGTTGATATGCGTGATGGCTGGACCAACCAGCAGATTCTCGATGAATACCTGGCCTTTGCCGACCAGGCCGTTGCCGTCTTGGCTTCGATGCAAGAAGAACCATTGGCCTCAACAGTCATTCCCCTTGCCGACCTTGGTTCATACCCCATGAACCAATTGGCCGATGCCTATGCCTTCGACCACTACTGCCACTTGCGCATCGACCTTCTTGCACCCGATGGCCCCATTGAGCGCAAGATGCCAAACGCCGATGCTGTGCGACTTGCTCCTGCCATTGGCTGGATGATTACCGGAATGCCACAGATGCAAGCCGACCTTGGTCGCACACTGAGTGCGCCTATCACTCTTACCCTCACGGGCCCTGGCGGCGGAGTGTGGACCATTGCACCAGCAGGAGCCGATATCACCGTGACACCAGGAAAAACTCCTGGCACTGTTGCCGATGTGAGCAGCAATGGTCACTCATTCATCAACTGGGGCACACAACGTTCTGACTGGCGCGAGCATTGCAAAGTCACTGGCGATGAGCCAGTAGCTGCTCAGTTCCTCGACGCGCTGAACATTATTTAGTCAGTAGCGGGTCTGGGTCTCACACTTGTGTGCGACTCGGGCCCGCAGCTGAATCTTTAAACATCGCCTCTGCGTCGAAACCAATACGTCCATCGGGAATGAGTTGAATGACAACTCGCGCTGGTGAGTCGAGGTGCTCGGCAAATGCTTTTTGTCGCTCCACGCTTTCGGGGCGCACACGCGCAGCAAGCACTTTATAGAACCACTGTTTTGTTGGCTCATCTTCGTGCAACACGATGCTGCCCTTGTAGGTAAGAGCTTGGCTGATACCAATATCGGTTCCACGGCTTGTAATAGCAATGCATCCACGCGGACGTTTGCGATACGCCTTAATGCGCTTGCGCTGTTCAGTAGCAGTGAGCCAAAAACTTCCGTCGTGGAAAAAATAGTTCATGTACACACCAACAGGGTCACCTGTTGATGTGGTCCACATGAGACAACACTCAGTTTGTTTTTCTACGAGCACTTGTTCGCGCTCGGCAGAAAGTTCGAAGACGCTGACGTCGTCGTAGTTACCAGCCATTAAGCAGTTTTCTTTTTCTTCTTAATGCGAGCAACTGCTTGCTGGCTAGCAAGTGACACAGCGATGATGAGTGTTGTTCCTTGGAAGAGTGGCTCTACCCAGAATGAACCAGAACCCACAACGAGTTGCAAGCCCTTGATACCGAGAGCGAGTGCGTACAAAGCCAAGAGTGTGCCCCATACGTTCGGGCGGCGCGACAACTGTGATGCACCGAAGAACACTGCAGCAATTGCGGGGAACAAGTAACCAGGGCCAGTTGCGGTGGAGAAGAAACCGATTTTCACCGACAAGATGACGCCGGTAATTCCTGCGATAGTTGCTGAGGTAATGAGCGAGCCCCACACCATACGGTCGGTGCGCACACCTGCAAGACGAGCAGCTTCAATGTTTCCGCCGGTTGCAAAGAGGTAACGCCCTACTGGTGTCTGCTCAAGAACAAACCACAAAATAGCGGCGATGATAATGAGATAGATGAAGAGAACCGGAATGCCAAACACTTCGTAGCTACCAAATTTCAAATACGACTTGGAATACACAGAAGTGATTTGACGGTTGTCAGAAATTTTCAACAACACTGCGGTAACAATTTGCCCAAGACCCAACGTGGCAATAAACGAGTTCACTTTCAGTTTCACCACGATGAAACCCGATAACACGCCAAACAACATGCACACCACAACTCCGCACAATGCAGCGAGCCCTGCGGGCATGTTGAACGAGCGATGGAAATCGTCAGACAACCAGGTGGTGATGCACAACGACAGTGAGGTCATTGCACCAATGGACAAGTCGAAAGAGTTTGTAGCAAGTGGCACTAAGAAGGCCAAGGACAAGAGACCAATAGCAACGTTCTCACCCAAGATGAGCTTGAAGCTTGCGACACTTAAAAAGGTGTCGGGCTTCCAGATACCAAAAATGACAATGAAAGCTCCGGCGAGATACAAAGCACTGAGTCGATCGATACCTAAACGAGTAAGCATCGATTTCTGTGGTGCACTTGCGGTTATTTCTGTAGATGACACAGGTATTCCTTTCACAAACGAATAAAAATAAAACGGGTTACGAGGCTGTTGCCATGCTGGAACCAGCAAGCAACAATTGATCGATCTTTTCTGCAGACAAGCCAGATGCTCGTGTGAGCGTGTTGGTGATTTGCCCGCGATACATCACCACAACGCGGTCGCACAGGCGAGCAAGTTCTGAAGTATCGGTAGAGCACACCACAACTGCTGTTCCGCCGGCTGCTGCTTGGTCAACAAAAGCGTGAATTTCTTCCTTGGCGCCAATGTCAACACCCTGGGTTGGTTCATCGAGCAGTAACACTTTTGGATTCAAACGAAAGCTACGCGCCATCATGATCTTTTGTTGGTTTCCACCAGACAATGTGGAAATGGGAACTTCAGTGCCGGCAGTAACAACGGAAAGTTTCTTCACCCATTCGGCCGCTTCTTCTTTTTCTTCTTTATGGCTGAGGCGACCACCATGTGCATTGCGCTCAACATTGCTGAGGGTAATGTTCGCGCGCACGCTCATGAGTGCAAGGATGCCGTTGCGCAAACGGTCGACGGGAACAAACGACAAACCCTTGGTGAGCGATTCACGTGGGTCGCCACCTTTCAGTTCTTCGCCATCGATGAGTACATCGCCCTGGCGCGTTAACGCACCAGCCAAGGTGCCCACCATGGTGTCGCGGCCAGAACCAGTGAGACCGACGACGCCAAGTACTTCACCTGGTTGAACAGAAAAAGACACGCCGTTAATGCCGGCTCCTACAAGATCTTGCACTTGCAAACGCGGCGCAAGTGAAGCATCGACCGTGCGGTCTGCCGCAATGGAAGTGACTCCTCGGCCCACAATCATTTCAATGAGTGAGTCCATGTTGAGATCTTTGGTGGCCTTAGTGCCCACTACTTTGCCGTCGCGCAACACCGTCACGCGGTCGGTGATGTCGAACACCTCTTCTAAGTGGTGAGATACGAAAACAACGCTGATGCCGCGCTTGGTAAGGCGGCGAACCGCTTCGAACAAGGTGTCGACGTCGGCTCCGGGCAACGATGCCGTTGGCTCGTCGAGCACCAAGATGGAAATACCTTCTTTGGTGTCTTGCAAAGCGCGGGCAATGGCTACACCCGTACGGGCTGCAGCGCCAAGAGTGGCAACCGGGGCACGCACGTTGATGTCGAAACCCAGGTCGAGAAGAGCCTGCTTGGCCCGCTTGGTTTCAGCGGCCCAATTGATGCGTTTGCCAAAGCTTGTGTCGTACCCAAACCCGAGAGCAAGGTTTTCCACAGTGCTGACAGCCTCAACGAGGCCAAGGTCTTGGTGCACAAAGCGAATACCGGCTTCATGGGCAGCTACAGCGCTGCCCATAGCGAAGTCGTGGCCGCGCATGGTGACCACAAAGTTGGCGTCTGGCTGGTGAAAACCGGCCAAAATCTTAATAAGGGTGCTTTTTCCCGAGCCATTTTGGCCCACCAGAGCATGTACTTCGCCTTCTTCAATATCGAGTGCGACGTCATTGAGGGCCACTTGGCCGGGAAAAGTCTTTGAAAGCGAATGAATATGGAGTGTTGTAGCCACTGTAGTTGTCTCTCCCCCATGATGTGACGTACGTCTCAGAGCGTACATCATCTGCGTATGTGATCAAATGCTGATTTCCGTAGGAAGTTCTACTAAAGATCTCTTGGATTATCCAATTTCCCTCAGTAAGGTTCAACAGTCGTTCTCAGGCTATCTGAAACGGCACCTTCCAATACACCACTAAAAGGGGAATACATTGCGTAAATCAACCGTTCGGGTTGCTGCTGCTGTGTTTGCTTTGGGTCTTTTCGCTGCCGCTTGCGGTAGTGATTCAGATTCTTCAGTAACAGAAGACACAGTTGCAACAGAAGACACCATGGCCACTGAAGACACTGCAGCTCCTGCAGTTGACGAAGTAGCTGCTGCTAAAGAAGCTGCTGCTCAGGCAGTCGCTATTCCAGAAAACATCGCGTTGACCGTTGCTGCTTCAGCAACACCTCCAACCGGTAAAAAAGTTGCTTGGATTTCTTGTGAACTCCCAAGCTGCCCAGAAGTAGGCGAAGATTGGCCAACAATTGCCAAGCTCCTCGGATGGGAACTCAAGGTCATCAACGTCAAGAGCTTTGAACCAGCTCCTGGTATTCAGCAGGCACTCGACTGGGGCGCAAACTACATCGCCATCTCGGGTTCACCAATTGCTCTTTACCAAGCACAGTTCGATGCAGGTATTGCAAAGGGCGTGAAGTTCACTTCGGCTTACACCACCGACAAGCCACAGGGCGTTGACGGCGGCATCGAAGGCCTTCTCACCACTGTTGGTGATGCATCCTATGTAGAAATGGCCATGAAGGCATTTGCTCCATGGGTGATCGCAGACAGCAATGCAGAAGCCAAAGTAGTAATGGTCAACATTCGCGACTTCCCAGTTCTCGTAGCTGCAGAAGAAGCATTCAAGGCTGCCCTTGCTGCTGGTTGTGCAAAGTGCACCTTCGACGTGATTCCTGTAACCATTGAAGACCTCGGTGGTGGCAAAGTTCCACAGGCTGTTGCTTCATACCTCCAGGAAAACCCTGAGACCAACTACGTTCACTTCGCTTTCGGTGGCTTGCCAACAGGTGTAAGTGCTGCATTGAAGACCGCTGGCATCACAAACGTGAAGCTTGTTGGTGGAGACTTCTCAGCACCAAACTTGCAAGAAGTAGTTGACGGAACACACTCTGCATGGACCTCAAACCCTAAGGCTGAAGCCTCATGGGTAATGGCTCACGCAATGGTGCTCGACTCTTTGGGTGACACATACACCGAAGAGCGCACAGGTGCTTCACTTCAGACCTTCATTGTTGATACACCAGAAGCTGCTAAGGCAATTCTTGACGGTGGCGGCCTCCAGAACTGGAAGGGTCCAAAGACCCAGGCCGATCAGTTCAAGGCTCTCTGGAACATTAAGTAAGAATTACTTTCTCTTACGAGAAAGAAAAGGGCGGGTGCTTCGGCACCCGCCCTTTTACTATTTATACGTACGTTTCGCGACATAGAATACGACCGTGACAACGATGCGCTCGGCAGATAGCAACATGGTGCGCGTCGTCGCAAAGTCGTCTGTCCAGACTCAGAGTGATGACCTCACATACTGGCGTACCATTCCTATTGCACAGCGAGTTGCCGTGGTTGAAGTACTAAGAAAACGCATGTTTGGGGAAAACAATGGAACTCGACAAGGACTTCAACGAGTTTGTCGAATTATTCATCGCTCATGATGTTCAATTTCTGATCATTGGTGGCTACGCGCTCGCAGCACACGGTTTACCGAGGGCGACAGGAGACTTAGACGCTTGGGTGTGGGCAACTGAAACCAATGCAACCAAGATCATTACCGCGCTCAATGCATTCGGTTTTGCCGATGTCGGTATCAGTGTCGGTGACTTTTCAAAAGAAGATTCAGTCATTCAGTTGGGCTTTCCGCCGTATCGAATAGACATTCTTACGTCTATTGATGGTTTGGAATTTACTGAAGCATGGGAAAGACGTGTGATGGTTCACATCAATAATATGGATGTTCCATTCATCAGCCGCAATGATCTGATTATTAATAAAACAGCTGTGGGTCGGCCACAAGATATTGCAGACGTTCAGCGCCTCACGCAATGATGTATTAGCTCACCAAGCTGGCGAGTGCCCATGCAGCGGCAATGCCACCAATAACAGCCATGGTGACCGTGCGCGCAATTGGTGCACGCGGAAGATCTTCTTCACTCTTAGGGCGTGGTGGTGGTTTCACAATGGCAAGAATGTTGCCGGCGCAAAGTGCACCACCTAATGCAAGAACGAGATACGCCAAAAGATCTTCGCCAAGAAACATGTGTCATTGTCCTTTTGCAGTGAAGTTTTCAAAGCGGGTGTAGTTCGCTTGAAATACCAAACGCACATCGCCAATTGCGCCAGCACGGTGCTTAGCCACATTGAGATACGCATCGGCTTTGCGTTGCGGATCATCTTCGTAAACACCCGGGCGATACAAGAACATCACGACGTCGGCGTCTTGTTCTAACGCACCTGATTCACGAAGGTCAGACAATGTGGGTCGCTTGTCTTGACGTTGTTCAAGACCACGGCTCAACTGACTGAGTGCCACAACAGGGATTTTGAAATCGCGCGCCAAAATTTTTAAGTTACGACTGATTTCGCTCACTTCAAGTTGACGGTTTTCTGAACCAGAGTTGCCACCCATGAGCTGCAAGTAGTCGATCACGATCATGCCGATGCCGTCGTACTGCGAGGCAATGCGTCGCGCCTTTGCGCGAATTTCCATGACGGTCACCGATGAGTTGTCGTCGATATATAACGGAACAGAAAGTCGCCCAATAGCACGCCCAATGCGGCGCCAGTCTTCGTCGTTTAAACGGCCACTGCGCAACTTTGCACTGTCGACGCGCGCTTCGCTCGACAAAATACGTTGTGATAATTCGGCGCGCCCCATTTCCAAAGAGAAAAACAAAACAGGTTTTTGCGTAATGGTGGCCACGTTGACGGCCATGCCCATTGCGAATGCACTCTTACCCATTGCAGGACGAGCACCAATAATGTTCAGCGTGCCGGGTTGAAAGCCCGACAACAAATCGTCGAGATCGTTAAAGCCTGAGGGCACACCAGTAATGGGGTCGCCGCGCTCCATGATGTCTTCGAGGTGCGTCATGGTTTCTGGCATGAGGTCGTTGATGCGCACTAAAGAATCGGTGACTTGGTTTTGCGCAACATCGAAAATGCGCGACTCAGCTTGGTCGAGTGCATTTTCAATATTGTCGGGCTGGCTGTAGGCAATTTCCGCAATAGAAGACGCCGCACTAATGAGGCCGCGCAAGAGCGCAGTTTCACGCACGATGCGTGCATAGCGATCGGCGCTCGACACGGCAGGCGTGCGGTTTTGTAGGTCGACTAAGTAGTCGATGCCACCGACGGTGTCGATGAGGCCGGCGCGCTGCAATTTGTCGGACACTGTGACCACGTCGACGGGTTCACCCATGGTGGTGAGTGCTTGAATGGCATCGTAAATGTGTTGATGCGCTGGCTTATAGAAATCGCCTGGCGCAACGCCACGTTCTGAGCACGCACCAATGGCGTCTTTCGACAACAGCATGGCGCCCAGCAACGAGACCTCGGCATCGAGGTTGTGTGGCGGCACACGAGCAGTGACACGTGGCGCTGAAGCGTTGTATGTATCGGACACGACTCTTACCTTGCCTGAGATACCTTGTGGATTACTAGGGGTAAGACTTGTGGATAAGCCTGTGTGTAAGCCTGTGCTGTATCGAGTGCGTTCTGTGGATAACTATTGTGCAACGACATCGACCGAGACAGTGCTCGTGACGTCGTGGTACAACGAGACCACTACAGAATGCTTACCCAAGGTACGAATAGGAGCTTCAATGTCGACATCGCGACGCTCAATTTCGATACCTGTTTGGCTCTTCACAGCAGCCACGATGTCGGCACTTGTGACCGAACCGAACAAACGGCCTTCGTTGCCAGCTTTAGCAGGCACCGACAAAGTAACGGCGTTCAAACGTGCTGCAACTTCAAGTGCTGCTTCACGAGTGGCGCGCTCTTTAGCAGCACGTGCTTTACGCATTGCTGCTGCTTGAGCCACTGCACCATCGGTTGCGGTGATGGCATGGCCATTGGGCAACAAGAAGTTGCGGGCATGACCATCGGCAACGTTGACGATGTCGCCACGGTTGCCGAGACCTTTAATGTCGCTACGCAAAATGACTTTCAACATCAGGCTTCCTCACCATTCGTTTCGATTTCTACAACATCGGTGTTTTCTGTTGCTGCGGCATCGACTGCACTCTCGCGAGGTGCGTACTTGTCGCCGCGCTCACCACGATCTCCGCGGTCGCCACGATCTTCACGATCTTCACGATCGGAACCTGGGCGTGGTGCACGAGTAGAAGACACGCGCTTGGCGTATGGCAAGAGAGCCATTTCACGAGCATTTTTCACAGCATTAGCAATATCGCGCTGCTGTTGAACGGTGGTGCCGGCAATGCGCTGACCGCGGATTTTGGAGCGGTCGGACATGAAGCGCTGCAGCAAGTTGATGTCTTTATAGTCAACAAACTTCACACGCTCAGTGTCGATTGCGTTTGGCTTCTTTTTTCCGGTTTTACGAATGGCGGCTTTCGCCATACGGATTTTGTTTGATTTACTAGTCATGTTTCTCTCTGCAGTTTCGTTCTAGAAGGGTTCTTCTTCCCCACCCATGTATGGGTCGGGAGAGGTGTTGCTGGATGCTCCGCGGGGGGCGGCGTTTTCGCCACCTTGGCGGGATTGACGCTCAACTTGGGCTGTTGCCCAACGCAAGCTGGGTCCGATTTCGTCGGCGACGACTTCAATTGCCGTGCGCTTGTCGCCTTCACGGGTGGTGTATTCACGCTGCTCAAGACGACCGGTGACGATGACGCGGGTACCTTTAGTAAAGGTTGCCGCTGCGTTTTCGCCAAGTTGGCCCCAAGCAGTGATATTGAAGTACGAGGTTTGCTCTTGCCATTCACCATTGACCTGATAACGGCGGCCAACGGCGATACCGAAAGAGGCCACTCCGCGTCCACCAGTGGTGAAGCGCAGTTCTGGATCTCGGGTGAGGTTGCCGACAAGGGTGATGGAGTTCTCTGACATATGTATCTCCTCTACGTAAGTAGTGTGTGGAACTTTTCGTGAATGAAAAGCCGACTACGCACTCGCCGACATCATGCCGCGGCGTGCTGCTTCGTGGTCGGGCAAGCGCATGAGCTTGTGACGAACCACTTCATCGGCAATACGGAGCGTGCGCTCAACTTCATTCAAAGCTCCACCTGGGGCCTCGACGTTGTAGACGACGTAATAGCCGTCTTCCTTTTTATTGATGGGATACGCGAAACGGCGCTTGCCCCACCAGTCGGGATTTCCGTGAATGCTGCCACCAGCAGCAGTGATGGAAGCCGTGATGGCCTTCACCTGCAACTGCGCTGCATTGTCGTCGAGGTCTCCACTGAGGATGACCATTAATTCATAAGCACGTTTCATGTGCATGTACTCCCTTCGGACACGGTACGGACCGTGGCCCCGCGAGGGGCAGGGTGGATAAGGAAATGAAAGCGTATCGGCAAGAGACAACAACACGACGAGGACCCACGGCACTTTCCATTGCCTCTATTGTGTGCCACGGGTGTTACTTGCTGCCGAAATAACAGCAAACCCTTATGGCATAAAGGTTTTGTTCTAGGCCGAGGCTGCCCGCTGGGGGGTAATGGGCACCATCCGTACGAGGTGGTGCCAGCGGCACAAGCGACACGCTTCCACCACATAGGCCGTGTACTCAGCTGTTCCCGACCCAGCATTGGCCCGGCGCTGAATTTGGGCCATTTCCGCGCGGGTCGTGACGCATCGCCCATGAGAGGGAAGGTGTGGGCCAAAGGCATAGGTCACCAATACCAAGCGGTCGTCGGCGCAAATAGGGCATTTGACCCGTGATTCTTCCCCAAAGTTCCGTGCGGCACGCATGAGTTCAGGATGCGCGTCGCAGACCTGGTCGATGCTGAGGCGGCCGCGGCGGTATTCATTGATGAGGTGTTGGCGCGCGAGCCGGTGGTCGACTGCACCTCCTGCACCTCGTAATGACCCCGCCGTAAAGCTCATGGCTCAACGATAGTCAGCGCATATCCCTGATGAGCAACGGTGCTCTTGCCACACTTCTTCTATGGCAGTTTCTGAACCTCCTCAACACACCATCTCTTTTGGCCCCCATGTGGCCAACGATGCCGAGTTGCGCCTAGTGGGCGACGTGAAGGGAAAGCGTGTCCTTGAACTGGGGTTGCCCCATGGCCACGCCAACTCAGTGGCAATGGCGCAGTCGGGTGCGCGAGCCATGGCTATTGATAATTCCTCTGAGCGCATTGCCCTTGCGCGCCGCACCGCTGAAACAGCAGAAGTGCGTGTTGAGTTTCATCAAGCTGAACTCGCCGACATGGGTTTTGTGACCAGTTCTTCACTCGACCTTGTGTTGTGTATTGACAAACTGAACTCTGTTGATGACATCGACCGCTTATTGCGACAAGTGCACCGCGTATTGAAATCGGAAGCATCTTTTGTTGCAGTGGTAGAGCACCCAGCAGCTGCAATGTTCGACAACGACGACGCAGTTGCACGCCGCCGTTACGGAGCTGATGGTGCACTTACCATTGGTGAAATATGCATGTCGTTGCAACGCAGCAACTTTGCACTCGATTTGTTGTACGAGCTCATGCCACTCAATGCGCCGCGAGCACTTGTTCCGACAACACTCGCTATTCGCGCCCGCAAACTTGGTTCTTAATTTTTTTGTTCGCTCCACCAAGCATCTAAACGTCGCCCAATTTCTTCAGCGCCAAGCAGACCTTCTTCAATACGAATTTCCATGAGGAAATTGAGTGCTTTGCCCACTTCGCGCCCTGGTTTGACACCAAGACGTTGCATCACTTCCACGCCATCGAGCTCGGGTCGTAATGCAGCGAGTTCTTCTTGTTCCATCAACTCTGCAATGCGTTTTTCCAGTTCATCCATGCGCTGCGATAACACGAGCGCTTTACGTTCATTACGCGTTGTGCAGTCGCACCGCGTGAGCACATTGAGTTCATTGAGCAGTGGCCCGGCATCGCGCACATAACGCCGCACGGCGGAATCGGTCCATCCCATTTGATACGTATGAAATCGCAAATGCAGTTCAACAAGTGCTGTAATTGCCTGCACATCTTCACTGGAATACTTCAATGCTTTCAAACGGTCGCGGGTCATACGTGCACCCACTACTTCGTGGTGATGAAAAGTGATTCCTTTTCCTTTGTGAATTGCCCGCGTTTTTGGTTTACCAATGTCGTGAAATAAAGCAGCGAGACGCGTGATGCGAAAGTCAAACGTAGGGTGCGCAGTAGGGCGCACATTTTCCACAACGGCCAATGTGTGCGTGAGAACATCTTTGTGCCGATGAATAGGGTCTTGTTCCACGCTCATATTGGGCAACTCGGGGAAAAACTGAGCGGCGAGGCCCGTATCGACCATGAACCATAAACCTGCAGTGGGGTGATCGGTGGTGAGCAGGCGATCAAGTTCGTGCTGAATACGTTCACGCGAAATGATGTCGAGACGCGGGGCCATATTTTTCACTGCTTCAACAAGGCCCGGTTCGGCAGTGAGATTGAGCGCTGAAAGAAAACGTGCGGCGCGCAACATGCGCAGTGGGTCGTCGTTAAAACTTTCTTCTGGCGACAATGGAGTGCGCAGCACTTTGGTCATGAGGTCGGCAGCACCATTGAAAGGGTCGACTAAAACAGGGCTAGACGACGTGAGTTCAAGTGCCATGGCATTGATGGTGAAGTCGCGCCGCGAGAGATCGGCTTCGATGTCGTCAGAAAACTGCACATCGGGCTTGCGCGAATCGGGCGAATATGCCTCGGCTCGGTGCGTGGTGATTTCATAAACGCGGCCATTCTTCTTTGCGCCGATGGTGCCGAATTTTTCACCTTGTGCCCACACCGCATCGGCCCAACCCTCGATGATGGCCTTAATTTCCTGCGGTAAAGCATTCGTTGTGGCGTCGAAATCCATGTCGGGGGATGCCCCAGGGAGATGCGCATCGCTCGGTGGCCCAAGCAAAAGATCACGCACCGTGCCACCCACCAGGTACAGCCGCTTATTTGCCGCGGCGAAGCGAGCAGTGAGCGGAGCAAGTTCCTCTAAGACAGGGGTAAAGCGTTCGGGAATCATCAGACTTTCAGGCTACGCAGATGAAGCCCGACCACTACGGTCATATGTGTGTTTATGGAACCTCGCCCCGTTGCCCCCCTCTTTGGCAACTGGCCCTATGACCCCACCACCGCATCACTCACTTTGCGCAGCGGTCATCACCCCGAGGCGTATATCACCAGAGACGTGGTGAACATGTGGCTCGGAACCGCACAGCATGGCGGGTTCGCACGAGTGAGAACGAACGCGGTGAGCCCTCAACTTGCTGGCATACTCGCCACTGTGGGTTTTTCCGTGAAACAAGAGCTCTCACTACTCACTGCGCCACTGCAGAACCTCCCTTGCTCTCCCCACAAAGTGTCTGCCCGGCGCGTTACTGCTGCTCAAGCCGTACGCATTGACTGTGCGGCATTTCATGGCGAGTGGGCCATCGACCCACCAGCCCTGCTTGCCGCAAAACAAGCAACCCAATTTCATCGATTACGTGGCCTTGCACCCTCGCGGTTGCGCCGCACCTCTGGGTATTGCCTATCGGGATATACGCCAGGCTCTGCAGCACTGCAATATGGCTATATCCAGCGCCTCGCAGTACACCCCAGCGCACAGCGCAGCGGCTACGGGCGAAAGTTAGTGCTTGATGCGATGCTCTGGTTAGGTTCTCGGGGTATGCAACATGCGTTGGTCAACACCGATTCCACCAATGCAGCAGCCCTTTCGCTCTATGGCTCCCTAGGTTTTACCCCCATGTCTTATACGCTATACGTACTTGAGCGCGCATGCACCGACTAAAGCCGTTCATCATTTCTTGTGTGCTGATGTGCCTCGGTGCACTCATGCTCCCGCATGGCGCCAATGCGGCATCTGCTCCTATTTCACAAGTTTCTATTGGTCTCACACAACAGAGCTTTACTGTTCTCGACAATGCCACGATGCGTTTTGTAGTTGCTATTAGCGAAAATGGTCAGCCGCTCACTCCACAAGACAACATTGAACTTGATGTTGTGGTATCGAAACGAGTTGAGTCGCGACAAGCATTTCGCGATATCGCTGACACAAAAACTGTTCCGGAGCCACTCGATGGCGTTCGCCTGAACACATTGAGCATCGCACGAAATTCTGCTGGCCGATTCATTGTGGAGTTACCGACTACCACCAAAACATCAGCAACTGCTGGGTTATACATGAATCAATCAGGGGTGTATCCACTCACATTTACTGTGTATGTAGGCAAAGAACTACGTGCAACAACAACTACTTTTATTCATCATTTTTCTGCAAGCGACGCCGCTGTATTAACCCCTCAAGATCGCCTTGGTGTGCTTCCCGTTGTCACCGTTACTGCACCTCCAAGCGTGACCACAACAGGTGCCATCGCGCTGAGCACCGAAGCTCGTGCTGTTCTACAAAAATTTTCCGATGCTTTTTCTGGTGTCGGTCAAGGTTCGTTGCTTGTGCTCCAACCTGAACTACTGAATGCGCTCGCAGTGTCTTCCGCTACTGAAGACAAACTTCTTCTTGACGACATTCGTGACTTGCTCGGTATCCATACTTTGAGCGCAACACCTC
>JAPKZV010000168.1 GCA_026393585.1 Actinomycetota bacterium | reverse complement strand
GGCGTGATGTCGAGGTCGGGTGATTTACCTACCCAAGCTTTGTCGTCATTATTTGGGTCGGTTCCAGAATATGAAAAAGTCCAAGTGTTTTCTGTGAAGTCGACGAGCACAAATCGGTCTTGTCCAGGCCAATTGGAGTCGTACACAGAGATTTTTGCAACATCTGCACTGGGAAAATCGACAGCGTAAGGCAGAACGGCGTGCCCTGCATCTTCTACATAAATACCAAGGGTGTATTCGAGGTTCTTTGTGCCTAGAGACGCAACAAGTTCGTTGACCTTCTCTTTCAAGCTTGCTTTTTGCCAACGAGAAGTGGCCTGTTGTACTTCTGGAAAGAATTGGGTGGCGAATCCACGAATGAGATCGTGCGTAACATCACCCGAGTTCACAAGTTCAATGGATCGAGGTGTAGCTGCCTCTATATCACGCGCAGCAGACACAACAGCGAACCCTTCGCAGTGGCCAGATTGACGAGCCTGGTTTGCCATACGAGCCCAAACAGCAGCTTCCGAAGTAGGAACACAGGGTTCAACACCGTCTTTGCATACCGTTGCAGAACCACCGAACATCTTGACAAGATCTTCAGCATTTAACTGTTCAGGCGTTGCGCCTGCCCCAAAGTTGGGAAATGCAAAGCCGTTTGCTTGCGGTGCTAGACCACTCGCAACTGGGGTTGCTGCAACTTCAACTGCATTACGTACGGCGTTGGACGACGAAGATGACGACCCACCACAAGCAGCGAATAAGCATGAGGCTACAACTGAAACAATAAAGACCCGTGATCGGACCGCAACTCTTTCAACTCTCAACTGCTTGACAGTTTTCATATGTTTCCGCTCACTTGACGTTTGTTTCTCGCTCCATAGTATTTCGTCATTTGTCGCCATAGTAAGCCCACAACAAAGTTGTCCCTAGAAACGGGACCGTCGAGGACCATCGCACGAATTCTTTTCTCTCGCCGCCACTTTCTTACCGCGGCGTGAAACAAGCCTTATGGCAGTTATAGCGCTGAACACCACGCAAGTAACCAGTCTGCGAGACCTGATCCGCTCCGGTTGAGATATTGACCACATAGTGCGCTTCAACTCGTTCGGCTTGCAGCGACCGCATCATTTCATTCAACGATCCAGAAACATCAGCACCAAATGACTGATACACGCCTTGGCGATTTGTCCAATACAAACCTCCTGCACGTAAGTTTAGTCGGCTCCTGATGGTGGCCGGCAGCGAACGAATATTTTGCAAATCTTTCACTGTTGGCAAAATGATTGAAGCTGACCAAGGCCCCATGGTGCAACTACTCATAATGTTGGAAGTTCCTACGCAGTCACTTCGAGAGTCTGTTGACATTTCTGTGTACATGGGCCCATTGGCAACACTGGTATCGATTCCAATAATGACTCCCCCGTACATACCGATGTCACCAAGACGACACAAGCCACCGGATTGACATGTTGCAGGAAGGGTCGATGTCGTGGTTGTAGCAATTGCTGTATTTTTGCACTTAGCGGGTGTCCAGTTCGGACCCTCAGGCAAAACAGTTGATCCGGTGTACCGCATACTGCGTACTGGCCGCACATCAAACTCGCGTGTTGAAGCACCGTTCTCAACGCGCCAAGGGCTCGTGTAGAAATTGACGTCGTAGTAAACGGCTCCGGTGCCAGCGTTGAAGTTTACAAAGCGCGTTGGGCGGTCGGGCTGAACGACCCAATAACTTCCGGTAATAGGCCCTAAGCCAAAGGTGTAGTCACGTCGCAAAGAAGTACTCTCACATGTCGTGTTGAGCGTTGGTTGAGAAACGACGTAATACGCAGCGCGCATCTCTTCAATTGTGGGAACACGCCAATTGCTTCCTCCTAGGCCTGCATAGTCATCAACGGCACGGTCGGCGCCACTGCGCGTGAAGCGAGACTCGGAAACTACCGATGTTGATGTTTGACCTTTGATCGCCCAATTACGTGGAGCGATTTCAATGTAGGTGTTTACTCCATCCTTCTTTTCAAAGTCGATGATGAGACCACCAGAGGGGCTCACGTCTCCGGTTTTACACACACCACCGGCCCGGCATGTTTTGGGAAGAGCGGTTGTGGTGGTTGCTGGCGCGTTGGTATACGCACGCACGGGACGAACGAAATACGTATCACTCTGAGCAACACGGCGTCGAGACCCGGTATTCATGATTTGAATTTCAGCGTCTCCACCAACCGCAGAACCCCAATAGCCCATGTATTCGTTGCCACGTCCGAAACCACCAAAGGCTGGATCTTGATTTGTGTAGCACTGATCGGAGTATGAATATGAAGTTTCTCCCTGTCCGTAGCGACACATGGCCTCGAGTTCAGGAGTCAAGGTGGGAAGTCTCCAGTCACTCAAGCCACCGCCACGAAAAGCACGTGCTTGTGCATTAGCAGT
>JAPKZV010000144.1 GCA_026393585.1 Actinomycetota bacterium | reverse complement strand
ATTTCGTTTGCGCGATACTGCGCAGTATCCACAGTGGTACGGCTTCACGCATGAACATCCTGAATATGAAGCACAAGCTGTTTATGGTTTGCCCGAGATCTACAGAAAAGAACTTGCAGGTGCGCAACTCATAGCAACGCCGGGTTGTTATGTCACTGCAGCAACTCTGTCATTGAGGCCTTTTGTGCGTGGCGGAATCTTCCATCCTGAAGGTCTCATTGTCGATGCTGCGTCAGGTGTGTCGGGTGCGGGTAAGGAGATGAAGTCATCGAGCATGTTTGCGAGCGTCGATGAAGATTTCTCGGCTTATGGTCTCGTCTCTCATCGCCATACTCCAGAGATGGAGCAAGAAATTGGTGGGCAAGTGCTGTTCACCCCACACCTTGCCCCAATGAACAGAGGAATCTTGGCAACGTGTTATGCGCGACCCGTATCGGCAAACACAACCACCCAGAGTCTCTTGCAAGTGCTTGCAGAAACTTACAAAAATGAAAAGTTCATTGTGGTAGGCGAAGAGATTCCGTCAACGAAATCAACGCAGGGAACAAATGCTGTGCATATCACCGCTCGTTACGACGCGCGTACGGGCTATGCAATTGTTATTGCCGCACTCGACAACCTCACCAAGGGGGCGTCAGGGGGAGCCGTGCAGTCGGCCAACGTGGCCCTTGGGCTCGAAGAGTCGCATGGTCTGAGTGCAGTGGGTATGTGGCCATGATGACTGCAAATGAAACCGCAGCGGTGCTCATAGAAGCGTTGCCCTACATTCAACGTTTCGCAGGGTCGACAGTGGTGGTGAAATACGGTGGCAACGCTCTATCGGGGACCACTCACACAGACCCGCTCAAGGTTTTTGCCGAAGACATGGTTTTTCTTGCTTCAGTCGGAATTCGCCCCATCGTTGTGCATGGTGGTGGGCCACAAATCAACGCAGAACTTGAACGTCAAGGAATTGAAAGCAAGTTTGTCGATGGCCGTCGTGTCACCGATGCGCCAACAATGAAGGTTGTTGAAGAGGTTCTGGCAAACCAAGTGAACCCAAGCATCGTTGACGCAATCGCAAGTTGTGGTGGCAAAGCACGCGGCATGTCGGGGGCTAAAGATGGTCTCATTTCCGTTGTTCAACGCAATGTTGAACTCGGGTTTGTTGGTGATGTTGTTGGCATTGGCTCCCAGGTTTTGGGCGCTGTTCTTAGCGCAGGTGAAATCCCGGTCATTGCAACGGTGGGTGTCGATTCCAGCGGTCAAACCTTCAATATCAACGCCGATTCAGTAGCTGCATTTGTGGCGGGCGAAATGAAAGCCGAGAAGCTTCTCTATCTCACCGACATCGAAGGCTTGCGTCGCGATGTATCACGCGCCGATTCACTCATTAGCTCGCTCACCGATACAGAACTCAATGATCTACTGAATGATGGAACAATTGCTGGCGGAATGATTCCTAAAGCAGAGAGCTGCATGGAAGCAGTTGGGCTGGGTGTTCCTGCGGTGCATATTCTCGACGGCCGTATTGCTCACGTGAGCATCATCGAACTTTTCACAGATGCAGGTATTGGAACAATGGTGACAAAAAGTGATTCAACAAAGGTGGCAAAGTAATGACGAAGCACGCATTTCTCGAAAACAACGCTCAACCAGTACCGCAGGCTGCAGGGATGGATCATTGTCCATTTCTCCCTGTCTTTGGGCCTCCCTCGGTGATGTTTGTTCGCGGACAAGGTACAGAACTCTGGGACTCGCAAGGTAAGAGGTATCTTGATTTCCTCTGTGGTCTTGCGGTGACCTCATTGGGTCACTCTCATTCATGTGTCACCGATGCGTTAACTCACCAATCAGCTGAACTCATTCACGTGAGTAACTTTTTTGCCAACCCGGTGGCCACTGCAGCGGCAATAGACATCAATGATCTCCTCGAAAGTGCCACGGGCGGCAGCGGTCAAGTATTTTTCTGCAACTCAGGTGCAGAAGCTAATGAAGCAGCAATCAAGCTCGCTCGTAAACACGGCGGACGTGGTCGCCACACAATGGTGTCTG
>JAPKZV010000119.1 GCA_026393585.1 Actinomycetota bacterium | reverse complement strand
GACGAACTATTGACCCGCGAGGTGTTTGATTCGATGTGGGAAATCCGTTTCATGCTTGAAGAACACCGCAACAACTACAACCATTACCGCCCACACAGTGCGCTTTCCTATCTGACCCCGGTCGAGTTCGCCACGAAATGGTGGGCCGAAAACAGTGTGTTAGCCTCATAACAGGTGGACCGACAAACGGGGTCCAGGACACGCCCTTTTCACATCTAATCCTTAATCTATTTTTGATTAAGCATGTAGAAACTAACCCACAAAAAGACCCGTAGTTGTTCAGGAATAGCCATTTTGAAAGTAAATCTCTTGAACAGTCTGAGTATGTTCGTTTGCTCGGGATCACTGAACTGCGTATTGTCTACACCATGGCAGCCGATACTCCCCCGAAAAAGCGCCGTTCGCCAATTTCTCGGGCCGAGGGTGAACGCCGCCTAATTGACGCTGCTTACCAACTCACCCAGGATCGCCCTATTTCAGAGGTGGGCGTGAGAGAGATCGCCACGCTGGCCGATGTTAACGCCGGTTTCGTTCACACTTGGTTCGGTTCAAAAAACGACCTGGTGATTGCCGTCGTCAAACAGCAAATCGCCGAAATCGCTGAGTTGGCACTTCAAGCAAAACCCGGAACTGCAGCATTAAGTTTTGAAGACCCCAAACTGATTTGCGTGATTCGACTGCTGCTTTGGCTCCACTTGGAGGGCGTCGAAGTAGAGCACTTGTTCTACAACAAAATCATCCTCGACAATCTCACCAAGCGTTTCATTGAAATTGAAAATATTGACCCGAAGATTGCACGAGAGGCCGCAACCATCGCCATCTCAATTGGCCTTGCGGCAGGTGCATTTGCGCCCATGCTTGAAATGACCGAGATGACAGATATTCAGCCAGTCATGAAACTGTGGCGTCACATCCTGTCGCTACTAGCGAAATACCCCCCACAATGAGATTTGATAGCACCGCGTCGTAAGATCTTTCTGTGGCTATCAAACACGCTTCTGGCTTATCGACACGAGATGAAATTCTTCGACTCACTGTTGAGGCAATAGATGAGGCTGGTGAAAGCGGCGTTCATGTTGCTGAAATTGCAACAGCTTCTCATGTGGCAGTTACTTCTATCTACCACTTCTTTCAGAATCGCGAAGGTCTCATTGAGGCAGCGCAAGCATCACGGTTTGCGCGTGAGTTCACTATTAATGCCAATGCATTTTCAGACGAAGTAAATAAATGCACAACTCAAGAAGAGTTCCGCGCATTGTTGAGGCAATCTCTCCCCTCCTTCTTTGGGCCCGATGGCACACGTCGCCGCGCCGATCGCGTGAATGTCTTGGGTTCCACTTACAACCGACCTTCCCTTACTGCGGCAGTGAGCGACCGCATTGTTGAGGCCACTATTGAACTCGCCAAACCATTGCGCATCGCGCAGAGTAAGGGATGGATTCGTGAGGACCTCAATATAGAGAATTTGGCAGCTTGGTATATCGCTACCATTACCTCTTACGCAATAGTTGAGCTCACCCCCGCCACACGGGAATTCAACTGGGTTGATACTTTTGTTGAAGCAGCAGACTTCCTGCTCTTCGGCGAAAAATAGACACCTTCTATATGCCTACACTTTCTCTATGAAAGTCCCACTCACGATTGTCGATCATCTACGCCGTGCAGAGCTTGTATACGGAAACCGCACAGCAATTACCGATGAACCCGATCAACCAGCTACTTCTTGGGGCTCTCTGACGTACAAAGAAGTCGCAGAGCGTGCTCGCGCACAAGCGGCCGGGCTCGACGCGTTAGGTATTCCGCAGGGTGCTCGTGTGGCCATGGTGAGCCACAACTCAGCACGTTTATATACCTCGTTTTTTGGCGTGAGTGGTTTCGGACGGGTGCTTGTACCAGTGAACTTTCGCTTAGTGGCCGAAGAAGTGCAGTACATCGTGGAGCACAGTGGTGCCGATGTTTTGATTGTTGACCCCGAGCTCGATGAATCATTGAAGTCGGTGACCGCCAAGCACCGCTTTGTGATTGGCGAAGAGTCAGACAGCATCTTGTATAAATATGGTGTTGAACCAAAAACTTGGGTACCCGACGAAGATGCCACGGCAACGGTGAACTACACCAGCGGCACCACCGCGCGCCCGAAGGGTGTTCAACTCACGCATCGCAACTTGTGGGTCAATTCCGCAACATTTGGTTGGCAACTTGGTGTGAATGATCGCGACATTTACTTGCACACACTTCCGCAGTTTCACTGCAATGGCTGGGGCATGGTTTATGCGGTCACTGCAATGGGTGGCGAGCACGTTATTTTGCGCAAAGTAGATGGCGCAGAAATTCTGAGGCGCATCGACCAATACGGCATCACCATGTTGTGTGGTGCACCTGCAGTAGCAAACATGATTCTCGATGCAGCAGCAACATGGCCAGGGGAAATTCCAGGTCGCGGGCGCGTACGTATTGTTGTGGCCGGCGCCCCACCTCCAACACGCACCATTGAACGTATTGAAACTGAACTCGGGTGGGAGTTCATACAAATTTATGGGCTCACCGAAACTGCACCTCTCCTCACGATGAATCGCGGTCGTAGTGAGTGGGATGTGCTCACACCACATGAACGCGCTGTCAACTTGGGGGCAGCTGGTGCACCTGCATTAGGTGTAGAGCTGCGACTTGATGATGAAGGTGAAGTTCTTGCACGCAGCAGCATTGTGATGGCTGGCTATTGGGAGCAGCCTGAAGAGACGAGCAAAGCAATTGTTGACGGATGGTTTCACACAGGTGATGGCGGCACAATGAACGAGAGTGCATATCTCACCATTTCCGATCGTAAAAAAGACGTCATCATTTCTGGTGGAGAAAACGTGAGCTCTATTGAAGTAGAAGATGCTGTGTTCTCACACCCCGAAGTTGCCGAAGTAGCGGTCATTGGCGTGCCCGATGAAAAATGGGGCGAGTTAGTAATGGCACTTGTTGTGAAGGCGCCCAACTCTTCGCTGACGGAAGATGCGCTCATTGCCTACGTGAAAACTAAACTCGCTGGGTACAAGTGCCCCAAGCGTGTGGAGTTCCGTACAGAACTTGCCCGTACGGCAACCGGCAAACTGCAGAAGTTCAAACTGCGAGAGCCGTATTGGGCAAACCTGCAACGCAAAGTGAACTAGTGCTTCTTCGGGCCGGCAAAATATGTGCTGAGGTTGCGCCCACAGATGGCGGGCGCATCGCACAAATTTTTTATAACAACCAGGAACTTCTCATTGGTCGAACACACAAAGAACCTGCGAATACTCCCCTCACTTGGGGTTGCTACCCAATGGCTCCTTTTGCGGGGCGACTTGCTCATGGCACTTTTTCTTGGAACGAGAATCGTTACTCCACGTTGCAGAACTACGGTCAACACGCCATTCATGGAACTGTTGTTACCAGGCCATGGGAGATCATAGAACACAGCGATACTCATGTGACCATGAGCATCGCACTCGATGATGGCTCCCATGCACTGTGGCCCTTTGCTGGTGCTTGTGAACACAGCGTTCATGTCACACCTGAGGAAGTGAAATGTGTTTTAACAATTCATTCCCTTGAAGCATTTCCGTATCAACTCGGATGGCACCCATGCTGGAAGAAACCAGACTCTACGCATTTTGCTTTTGGTTCTATGTTTGAAAAAGATGTTGATGACATAGTGACGGGCCGCATGGTTACGCCCACAGATGGCACTTGGGATGACTGTTTTACAGACGTCATTGCTGAACCCACACTCGTTATCAATGATGTTGCTATCTCTCTCACGAGTACCGCCGAGTATTGGGTGGTCTACGACGAACTCGCGCACACCACCTGCATTGAGCCCCAAACCGGGCCACCGAATGCCTTCAACCTCATCTCCGACAACTTTCTCGACGTTGTTCAACCAAACCAAGCTGTTCGCGCTGAATTTATAATTCGCCTCGGCCCGTCTATCTGAGCCCATTTCTCACTGCAGTATCTTTGGGGTATGAGCATCTCAGTCATTCAATGGGGAACGGGAAATGTCGGACAAGCCGCTTTGCGATCGGTACTTGAACACAGCAACTACGAACTGGTGGGGTGTTACGTTTCGTCCCCCAGCAAAGTAGGTGTCGATGCTGCAGACTTTGTTGGGCTACCTGCTTGTGGCGTGAAAGCAACAAGTGACACCAGCGAAATTTTAAAATTGAAAGCAGATGTTGTTTTACACATGCCTCTTTCTGGTGCACAAGTAAACGAAGACCCAACGAAAGACACCAAAGATATTTGTGCACTGTTGCGTAGTGGAAAAAATGTAATTACCACTGTTGGCTACGTCTACCCCAAGGCGTATGGCGCCGATGTTCTGCGTGAGCTAGAAGATGCATGTGCCGTTGGAGGAGTATCGCTGCATGGCACTGGGGTGAATCCTGGCTTCATGGCCGAACTTGTTCCACTTATTTTCACATCGCATTCGCAAAGCATTAAGTCTGTCTTGGTGCGCGAACATTCCGACTTTTCTTTCTATGCATCACCGCAAATTATTTTTGATGTCATGGGTTTTTCTCTCACGCCCGATGCATATGAGGAACACACTGCTCGGTATCGCAAATGGCTCAGTGGACTTTTTGAAGAAAGCGTCTTGATGATGGCTGATGGCTTAGGCCTCGAACTCGATGAACTCACCGTTCAGTCAGAAATTGAATTAGCAAAAGAAGATCTCACCATTGCCGCTGGCCTCGTTCCACAAGGAACCGTTGCTGCCCAGCGTTGGGAATGGTGTGGTGTCGCCTATGGGCGAGATGTCATTCGTTTAGAAGCCATATATAAGGTGCACAAAAGTGTGGCGCCGCAGTGGCAAAGCCCTGCGTGGGTCTGCACTATTGAGGGAACCCCGCGTTTACATTTCGAAGCTGACAAGTGGACCACCAACGGGTTAGTGGGAACGGCGATGCGCGCTTTTCATGCAATTCCTGCAGTTGTCAATGCCCCGGCAGGGGTACGCACATTTCTTGACCTTCCACTTGTGGCTGGGGCGAATGTGGTTCAACAATAAGTTGGTAATCTGAACGAATGCATGACATCGTGATTCGTGGGGGAACAATCGTTGATGGCACTGGGGCAGACGCCTTCGTTGCCGATATCGCAATCAATGAGGGGGTCATTACCCACATTGCTCCGAGTATTTCTGAAGAAGCCAAACAGGTTATTAATGCCTCTGGCCATATTGTGACGCCAGGCTGGGTCGATGTGCACACGCACTACGACGGTCAAGTGACCTGGGATGAAGATCTTGAACCATCGGCAACAAATGGTGTCACCACTTTGGTGATGGGCAACTGCGGAGTGGGGTTTGCTCCGGTGCGCCCTGGCTCAGAAGCACCACTCATCGACATCATGGAAGGTGTTGAAGATATTCCTGGCAGTGCGCTTGTCGAAGGAATGCCCTGGGGAGCATGGGAGTCATTTCCCGAGTACTTAGATTTTCTCGATACACGCAAGTTCAGCATTGACGTAGGAACACAAATTGCACACGGTGCGCTGCGTTTTTATGTCATGGGTGAACGCGGTACCGATAATGAAGATGCAACACCAGCAGAAATTGCCGAGATGGCTCAACTCACCAAAGAAGCCATGGACGCAGGTGCTCTTGGCTTTTCCACTTCACGTACTATTGGTCACCGCTCGCTATCGGGTTCACCAGTACCAGGAACTTTTGCTGCAGAAGAAGAACTCGTTGCTATTGCCAACGCAATGGGCAAGGGTGTTTTCGAAGCAATTCCCGCCGGCACCGTTGGCGCACTTGAAGCACTCGGTGGCGAAAAAGCAAAGCCAGTAGAAGAAGTAATGATGCTTGCCGATGTCTCACGCAAGAGCGGCCGCCCCATCACATTCACTACGGTGCAAATTGCAGAAGATATCGACCACTGGCGCGATGTGCTCAATGCCGTGTCGGCTGAAAACGCAAACGGCGCACAGCTGAGGCCACAAGTTGCACCGCGTGCAGTAACGGTCATGACCAGCTTGGGTACGTATCACATGTTTATGCGTAAAGGCACGTACTTGCGTGAAGTTGCACACTTGCCATTGCCCGAGCGTGTGAAGGCAATGCGCGACCCTGCAATGAAAGAAGCAATCATCAACGACCGCAGTGTGCCGTCGGAAAATGCGGGCTCCATGCAGGCAGTAGTGGGCTTATATGCACGTGCTCTAAATGCCACGTTCCCATTGACATTTCCTATTAACTACGAACCATTGCGCGAAGAATCAGTAGTAGGTCGTGCAAAGGTGCTCGGCGTTTCTCCAGAGTCGCTCATGTACGACTTGTTGTTAGAAAACGATGGAACAGCTTTCTACGCAATATTTGGTTCAAACTTTGCCAAGGGAGACCTCGACGCAAGTCGTGAAATGTTGCTGCACCCCGACACCATCACGGGCCTTTCCGATGCAGGTGCTCATGTGAGTTTCATTTGCGACTGCTCCATGCCTACGTTCCACCTCACCCATTGGGTACGCGACCGCAGCCGTGGTGAGCGCTTGCCACTCGAGTCAACGGTGCGCAAACTCACGAAGAACAATGCCGACCTCTATGGCCTCAGCGACCGTGGTTCCTTGGAAGTGGGCAAGCGTGCCGACGTAAATGTCATCAACCTCGACAAGCTCACTATTCAAGCTCCGTTTGTTCGCAAAGACCTTCCTGCCGGGGGTTCGCGTATTTTGCAACCATCAACTGGTTACGCAGCAACGTTGGTGAATGGTGTTGTTACTCGATTGAACGATGCCGACACAGGTGCTCGCCCTGGTCGACTCGTACGTAGCTAAAACTACGACATCAACGTTAAGCCACCGTCAACAACAAAAATTTGCCCTGTCGCATATTTGGTGCGCAACAGTCCAAGCGTTGCTTCAGTGCAATCATCTGGTGTTCCCGACCTCTTTAACGGAGCAGACTTTGCAACGTTGGTGTGCATGGCATCCCAGTCGGCGGTCCAAGGTGTTTCAATGAGGCCGGGTGCAACTGCGTTAATGCGCACGGGCCAGCAACTCTTTGCCATGAGCTTTGTCATTTGATTCAACGCAGCCTTGGTCATGGAATACGCCATCGAACTTCCCACTTGGCGCACTCCGGCAATTGAAGTGATGTTGACGATGTTTCCATCTTCACTCTGCTTCAAATAAGGAATAGCTGCTTTGCTGAGATACCAAGTGCCATAAACATTCACTTCAAAGGTTTTCAAAAAGATCTCGTCGGTGAGCGCATCGAGGTCGTGATGAGGAACCGGAGTAGTCCAGCCGGCATTGTTCACCAGAATGTCTAACTTGCCGAATGTCTTGATTGTTTGCTCAAGCAAGTTGAGAGCTTCGTCTTTTTTCGAAATATCGGCACGGACATAAATTGCCCCGTTTGGCAGCGATTTCGCCACTGCCTCCCCAGCCTCAACCGATGAAGATGAATTCACCACAACGGTTGCGCCAAGATCGGCTAAACGCCGAGCAATGGACTCACCAATTCCGCTTGATGAACCGGTAACAATTACGACTTTTCCTTGGAATTCCGACATGGTGAAACATTACAGTGAAGTAATGGAACTTCAGATTCGCCACCAGCCCGCCTTTTCCACCGCCCGCGCCACCCTGCAACCCAATGAGCAGATGCGCTTAGAGTCCGGAGCCATGGTCGCCATGTCGCCCGACATGGTGGTGGAAGGAAAAATGGAGGGTGGCTTCTTAAAAGCACTCAAGCGTTCCGCCCTCGGTGGAGAATCATTTTTCCAAACCACAGCTACAGCAGGCCCTAATGGTGGATTCGTCGATGTAGCTATGGGTCTCCCCGGCGACTCCGTCATTTTGCAATCAACAGCAACGTCGCCTTGGATTTTGTCGCAATCATCTTGGATCGCTTCCTCAATGGGCCTCTTACTCGACACGAAATGGGGAGGCATGAAGTCTCTCTTTGGTGGTGAAGGTGCATTCCTCGTTCATGTAAGTGGCGACGGCATTTTACTTGCAGGTGCGTATGGAGCAATTGAAGTTGTCACTCTTGCTGCTGGTGAAAAAATTGTTATCGACAGTGGCCACATGGTTGCGGTACAGGCATCGGTAACAATGTCGCTTCACAAAGCAGCTACTGGCTGGATGAATACCATCAAGTCTGGCGAAGGTTTGGTGTTCCATTTTGAAGGACCAGGCGAGGTGTACACCCAAACACGCAACCCCAATTGGTTTGGCCGATTCGCTTCAGCAGCGCATTCACACGGCACAAACTGAAATGACCGAACATCAAGTAGGGCACACCAGCACTCTCGTCATTGATGAGAAGCGCAACAACCGCATGCTTGGTGTTGATGTTTGGTACCCCGCTCACACCAAACCAGAAGATGCTGTCACGCGTTACGAACTGCTTCCGGGTGTTTCTTTTCCTTCAGCAACTGCATTTGAAAATGCTCCACTTGCGTCAGGGAAATTTCCTCTGCTGGTGTGGTCACATGGTCGTACGGGGTTGCGCTTTAACTACAGCCAACTCTGCGAGGCCATTGCTGCATCAGGTTTTGTGGTGGTATCAAGCGATCACCCTGGCGACACGCTCACCGATTGGATGACGGGTCAAAATGTTGATGATGAAACCAACGACAAACAGCGTTTGGGCGATGTCAGTTTTATTGCCGATTGTGCAATAGGAGCACGTAGCGAACTCATGTCTGGCCTTGCCTCCATTGTCGACGCGAACAACATGTTCATTGGTGGGCACAGTTACGGTGGTCTCACTGCACTCATTGCAACAACTGGAATTCACGGCGTGCCTGCAGAGAAGCGATTCAAGGCAGCCATTGGTGCGCAGGCTTACACTCGAATTCTTCCTGCCGAACTCATTGCTGCCGTGCCCGTACCTGTTCTCTTACTCGTTGGCCTCGGCGACATCACCACCTCGCCAGCAACTGATGCCGAACCTGCGTGGGAGATTCTCAGCAAGAGCTCGCTGCCTCACCGCCGCCTGAACTTGCCGTACGGCGGCCACCAAGCCTGTAGCGACTTTGCCTTATATATAGAGCTTGCACCAGGCGTCGAGGGTGTGCCCCAACTTGTGCTCGACTACTTGAAATCTATTGCCGCCGATTCCCCCACGGGTTTTGAAACCACTTGGCGCACCACCCTTTCCGAGCAAATAGAGGAAATCAAGGTTTTTCTCTCTGCCCACATGTAGTTCGACTGTTCTGCAGCCCTCAAAAATCTTCTAGGGTTACTTTATGTCGCGCATTACAAAACTCACCGTTGACCAGTTAGACCCCGATCTTCGTCGCATGTCACGCGCCGACGATAAGACACCCCTCGAGCTCGGCCTCACACGCATCTTTGGCCACTGCCCCGAAATGGCAAAAGGTCTTTCTGCATTTGCTGGTTCATTGAAAGTGAACCGCACGTTGCCAGAGCGCCTTATCGAACTCGTTCGTTTGCGCATTGCATTTCACAACCAGTGCCGCAGTTGCATGGCCATTCGTTACACCGACGCATTGAAAGATGGCATCACTGAAGATTTGGTGTGCTCGCTTGAAAAGCCAATGGAAGCAGATGGCCTCAGCGAAGCTGAAAAAATAGCTATTCGCTACGGTGAACTTTTCGCCACCAATCACCTTGCAATTGACGACGCTTTCTACGATAAGTTGCGCGAACACTTCACCGAGCCACAAATTGTTGAACTCGGTTTGAATGTTGCGATGTGTGTTGGTGTTGGTCGTCTGTCGGCAACATGGGACATGGTGGAAGAACTCCCCGATCGTTTCCGTGCCGACGGTGAAGTCACCCCATGGGGTGACGACGCAGTCATTATGCGCTAATTACACCTCATTGTTTCCATAACTGAGCAAAGATGGGGTATGGCCCCATCATCTATTGACTCCACAACAAACCCAGCGGCAAGCGGTGTTCCCACCAGCGCACAAAAACGTATTGCTCTTGTTGCGCACGACAACATGAAGCCACAAATGTTGGAATGGTCAATGCACCATCGCGATGAATTGCACAATCACATTTTGATGGGCACCGGCACAACGGGGCGCATCATTCATGAACACACTGGCCTCGACGTTGAACGCTTGCGCAGCGGGCCACTCGGTGGTGACCAACAACTTGGCGCGCGCATTGCAGATGGCCTTGTTGATGTACTCCTCTTTTTTTGGGACCCGCTTGAACCCCAGCCACACGACCCCGACATTAAGGCACTGTTGCGCATTGCCGCAGTATGGAATATTCCCGTGGCATGCAACCCATCAACGGCCGACTACATCTTGTCGTCACCAATGATTAGCAGCACATATAACCGCGCCACGCCTTTGCTCGATTAAGTGTTGCCGTAGACCACATTTTGATTAGTAGTTGCGCTGCCACATTTTGCGCGCAATACAAATGCCGAACCTGCTTTTATTCCTAGAGCTTTCGACATTTTCGTCGCTTGTGCGGCTGTCAATTTTTTCGCAGTTGTTGCACCTTGCGCATTCGCGGTGACGGCAGGAAGCGCAAACTGTTTTGCGCCCTTCACTGCGCTAAAAACACACTTTGCCTTTGGCGACGAAACAGCTCCATACGTTGCATCCTTGCCAAAAATAGTTTTTGTGCCCGCAACGACTGCTGGGTACAAAATTTCAGTCTTTGCAGCACCAGGAACAAATGCAATTTTCATTACGGCGGCGTTGCTTATCGCTTGTGGAACAGACCGGTAGGCACGAACGGAAGACTTACCCAAGAGTGAACCAACTTGCCCCAGGTTGTCATTAATTGATGGCAAAGTAAATGAATCTTGAAATGAGTAGGTTCCACTACCGACATACCCCTTCAGAGCACCAGTGGCTGATGTAACTATTACTTTTGTATCTGCCGCAATGCCAACACACGAACGATCGGTTTCGCCTTCGCATGGTGCAGTTTCACCGGCACCTGCTGAACCTTCAACCGCGGCGGTCACGGTTGTTCCGTCTGACATCTCAATGCGAATGCCGCAAGAAATCGGAATGACAGCTGTCGTTGGATTAATTGACAGTTGAGATCCACCTTTCACAGCCATACCAAACGACAGCGATGCACTCACCGCGAGAGACTGTTTAAAGGAACACTTCAAAGAGAAAGTGCCCTTGAGGTTAAGGGCCGTGTTAGTGACAGTTCCAGTAATCACTTTTTCTGTTCCATCAAACTGCAAGTTTGAAACACAATCTAAAGTCACGAGTGATGAACTACTTGATCTCATTGTTCCCAGAGCTCCTGCAAATTGCATAAGATCGCTGGGCGGAAGATCAATTTTGGTTTCTACGGGGAGCGCCGAGACATTGCTCGACTTCACCGTGCAAGGTGTTGATCCGATGTTGACGAGACTGGACATGGCCGGACCAAAATCAACTTCCGGTACTAGGTCGGAATAGCCAGGAGGAAGGGCATCTAATGCACCTGCGCTATTGGCACTGCCCAACTCAAGATCCTGATTTTTTAAGATAATTCCGCTTTTTTGCATATGTGCCCTGCGGTTTTTGCTAAACATAGATCAACCCGAAGAAAGAAAGCACTGTGAACCCCCTCTCACACTCTTCCTCACACCCCGTTGACGACCTCGAAAGTATTGCGGCGATCGGTAACGCTTGGCGCGACTTGCGCCGCGGTGCTGCAGCTTCATCGCTACGCAGCAAACTTTTTGGCGAAGGCGAATCGGCTCTCGACCCTGGCCAAGTCGACACTCTTGACCTTCTCGTTGAGCGCGAGTTCTGGCGCATGGGCGACCTCGCAGAAGCACTTCGTGTTGACCCGTCTACGGCAACGCGTGCCATTCAGCGCCTCGAAAAACTAGAGCTTGCCGAGCGCACCACACTTGCCTCCGATGGCCGCGTGGTAACAGTTGCTGTTACTTCTGCTGGTCGTGCCCGCCACAACATCATTACTGAACGACGCTTGAAGGTCATGATCAAAATTTTGAGCGACTTTGCCCCAGAAGATCAAGCAAAATTTGCTCAATTACTCACCCAGTTTGTTACTTCCGTCGACGATGTTGCCGGCACTTTTGAGCCGTGAAACTTCGGCGTTATTCGCTACGATAAAGACATGATTGCAGCAGAAGTTTGGCACTGGTGGATTGGTGTAGTTCTCACCGTCGTTGGCGTAGGAACCGTTCTCGCCATGGTGGCTGGGTATGTCTCTAAGGTCAGCGCAACCAAGTACCCAGGGCGCCGCAACCGTTAAGGCCGTCGCACATTGTCATGATTCTTGATGCGCAAGCACTTCAGCATCATGAACTGGTACAAGAACTTCTTACTCGCACACACTTTCCTCTATCTACCGAAGCACCTCACGGTGTGGCATGTGCGGTTTCTGGCGGTGCCGATTCCGTAGCACTTCTCATTCTTGCGGTAGCAACCGGACACCAGGTCACCGCGTATCACGTTGACCATGGTTTACGAGTTGGTTCTCAGAATGAATTTTCCGTTGTAGAAAATATCGCCACACGTTTTGGTGCCATGGCTATTTCTTTACGCGCCGACCTAGCCGATGGCCCCAACTTAGAAGCACGAGCCCGCCAAGCTCGTTTTGCACTCTTGCCTCCCGGTGTACTCACTGGCCATACAGCCGACGACCAAGCAGAAACCGTGCTCATCAACCTCATGCGTGGGGCCGGAACCGAAGGCCTTTCGGGAATGCGTTATACGCACAGCAAGCCGATTCTTCACTTGCGCCGACATGAAACCGAAGCGCTCTGCTCCGCATTTGATATTGACCTTGTTGAAGACTCCAGCAATAGTGATCCTCGCTTTCAGCGCAATCGCGTACGCCACGAGCTTCTTCCACTTCTCAACTCCATCGCACAACGTGATGTCGCACATCTCATTGCTCGTGAATCGCAACTCATTGGCGACGACGAAAAATTCCTCCAAGATCTCGCCTCGGTTATTGACGTACTCGACGCACCGGCACTTGCCGCTGCCCCGCTTCCACTTGCTCGCCGTGCAATTCGCATGTGGCTCGCCAACCCCTACCCACCCGATGCAGCAACTGTTGAGCGTGTACTTGAAGTTGCCCGAGGAATTCACCCTGGATGTGAAATTGGTGGCGGGAAACAGGTGCGAAGAAGCAATCAGCGATTAAGATTGCAGTAATGCCACCGAAGCTTCGAGGAAAATGGGCTCTGGGTATCCAACCCCGGAACTTCACATGGATCATTAAAGATCGTCTCGCTATTTGCGAGCGCCCAGGCGGATATGGCGTCAACCACCGTCGCGTGCGTCGCCAAGAAGAAATCATCTGGTTGCGCGAAAACAACTTCGCCAGTGTTTTTTCCATCATTGGTGCGCCTCACAACCTGCACAGCTACGAAGAACTCAACTTGCCTTATCGCCATCGTCCGCTCAGCGGCGCCGACGATATTGACCCATGGCTCGTTTCTTTCTATAACGAACTCAAAGTACTTCTCGCTGGCGATACCAAAATCTTGGTGCACGCCGAAGAAGTAGGCGATCGCATCATTGGCATTATGGGTGGCTACATCCGCTGGAGTGGTCTTGTCGATGACCCTTCACAAGCCATCATCATCACCGAACGCATTGCTGGCCAACAATTAGACCCCTTCGCACGCGAACTCATTTTGCGCGTTCACGAACTGCGCTAATTCTCTTTCGCTAGCGTCTCGCTTATGAAATGTGTTGTTGTTGGCGCAGGGCTTTCCGGTTTAATTGCCGCACAAACACTGCAGCAAGCAGGCCACGAAGTTCTTGTTCTTGATAAAGGACGTTCGGTGGGTGGGCGCCTTGCAACACGGCGTATTGGAAATGCCACCTTCGACCACGGCGCACAGTTTTTTACTGTTCGCAACAACGCATTCGCCGAACATGTTGAGGTGTGGTTAGGTGAAGGCGTAGTGCGCGAATGGTGCAAGGGTTTTTCGCCAGCTGGTGATGGCTTCCCTCGTTATGTTGGCGACAAAGGGATGACATCTATTGCAAAATATCTCGCAACAGGCCTTGATGTGCGTTGCAGTTCACTGGTGTTTTCACTTGGCAAAAAAGGTGAACAGTGGGAAGTGCAACTCGACGATGGAACGTCCATCATGTGCGATGCAGTAGTAATGACTTGCCCCATTGCACAAAGCTTTGGACTTGCCTACACCACTGGCATTGAATTGCCCGAGGAATTGCGCGTGGTTGACTATCACCGCACACTTGCACTACTTGCTGTTCTTGATGGGCCCAGTGCAGTTCCCGCACCAGGTGGCATGCAAAACCCCGACGATGTTTTTTCTTTTATTGGTGACAACTTTGCGAAGGGCATTTCTACCCAACACGCACTCACCTTTCATGCAGGGCCAGAGTGGAGCGCCACACATTGGGACGACAGCCTTGAAGATGGTTTGGCAGAACTCACTCGCCACGCCCAGCCATATTTAGGTAACGCAAAAATTGTGGAGAGCAACTACAAGAAGTGGCGCTTTGCTACACCTATTACTCAGTTTCCTGAGCGGTGTTGGCTCCATGAGTCGGGTACTTTCGTACTTGCCGGCGATGCATTTGCCGAACCCCGCGTGGAAGGTGCTGTACTCAGTGGTCTTGCAGCTGCCGCGGCGCTACGCAATTGATTGCAATAAATTATTAGTGGCTTCGCGCAATGCGTCGGTTACTTCACCCTGAGGCAATGCATCACACGCATCGCTTGCTTCTTGCACAAAGCGTTGCGCAGTTTCAATAGCAAATTGAATTCCGCTACCAGCGCGAACTATTTCTAATGCTCGGCGTTGTTGTTCATCATCAAGAGGCGCACCCAGCATTGACTGCAATTCTTTTCCAGTTGCATCGCCAACTGCCATGGTGTGCAGTACTGGCAATGTGTACACGCCTTCCACCATGTCGTGGCCTGCGGGCTTGCCGAGTTCAGCATCGGAAGAAGTGATGTCGAGAATGTCGTCGACAATTTGGAACACCATTCCATAGGCAGTTCCATAACGAGTTAATGCGTCAATTACTGCACGATCGTGGCCGGCCACAATTCCGCCAATACGCGCAGCAGTGCTGTAGAGCGAAGCTGTTTTGCCATCGATGCTGACGAGATACGAATCGACCGGGCGTGAAGTGTCGTAGGTATGACGCAACTCTTCAATTTGTCCTTCACACAAATTGCCAATGGTGTGAGCGAGCAACCCGGCAACTTCTGTACCTAATGACGCTGCAATTTCTGAAGCGCGCGCCAACAAAAAATCGCCGGCGAGAATTGCTTGCAGGTTTCCCCATTTGGCATTCACCGTTTCCACCCCGCGGCGGGTGGTGGATTCATCCATCACATCGTCGTGATACAGCGAGCCCAAGTGCACCAATTCACAAGCGATGCCACCCTGAATTGCCTCTTCTGCAGCACTTCCACCGGTTGCCACCAGCGACGCAGCTATTGCCATGACTGGGCGCAAGCGCTTTCCGCCTGCAGTAATCAGGTGCGAGGCAATTTCGGTGAGGTAGTCGTCGGAGGTACGAACGGCAGCCAGCATTGCCGCTTCGACCCGTTCGCGGTCGGCGGCCATATGGGGCAATGAGAGGAGGGGTGAGGCTGTTGCCACACTCATAGGTTACGGCCCACAATGCGCCCTGCCCTAACGGTGCAGGTACACTTGGGCAACGTATTTCAGTGCCGAAGGGCACCAGATAAGGGCGGTCAAATTGTTCGAACGCTTTACCGACAGGGCGCGACGAGTTGTGGTGTTAGCGCAAGAAGAGGCGCGCCTCCTCAACCATTCTTATATTGGCACCGAGCACATCTTGCTTGGGCTCATTCACGAGGGTGAAGGCGTTGCCGCAAAAGCACTCGAGTCGCTCAGTATCTCTCTTGAAGCGGTACGCGCCCAGGTAGAAGACATCATTGGTCAGGGTGGTTCGTCACCTTCAGGTCACATTCCCTTCACCCCTCGTGCCAAAAAAGTTCTTGAACTCTCATTACGTGAAGCTCTCCAACTCGGCCACAACTACATCGGCACCGAGCACATCTTGCTCGGCCTCATTCGCGAAGGCGAAGGCGTTGCCGCTCAAGTTTTGGTCAAGCTCGGCGCCGACCTTGGTCGCGTGCGTCAACAAGTCATTCAGTTGCTCAGTGGCTACCAAGGCCCAGCCGGCTCTAAGGGCGAAGGCACCCCAGCCGGTGCAGCTGCAGGAAGTGGCAAAGAAGAAAGTGGCGACAAAGGCGGCAGCCAAATTCTCGACCAATTCGGCCGCAACCTCACGCAACTTGCTCGCGACAAAAAGCTCGACCCCGTTATTGGTCGTTCACGCGAACTCGAGCGCGTCATGCAAATTCTTTCACGTCGTACCAAAAACAACCCCGTGCTCATCGGTGAGCCTGGTGTTGGTAAGACCGCAATTATTGAAGGCCTCGCTCAGAAAATTGTGAGCAACGACATTCCTGAAACTTTGAAGAACAAGCAGCTCTACACACTCGACCTCGGTGCACTTGTTGCAGGTAGCCGTTACCGCGGTGACTTTGAAGAGCGTCTGAAAAAAGTTTTGAAAGAAATCAAAACTCGTGGCGACATCATTTTGTTCATCGACGAAATTCACACACTTGTCGGTGCAGGCGCAGCAGAAGGCGCAATCGATGCTGCTTCTATCTTGAAGCCAATGCTTGCTCGTGGTGAACTCCAAACCATTGGTGCCACCACTACTGAGGAATACCGCAAGCATTTTGAAAAAGATGCCGCACTTGAGCGTCGCTTTCAGCCAGTAAAGGTTGACGAGCCATCTGTTGCGCACACCATTGAAATTTTGAAGGGCATCCGCGACAAGTACGAAACGCATCACCGCGTCACCATCACCGATCAAGCACTCGTTGCTGCGGCAAACCTTGCCGATCGTTACATTGCCGATCGTTTCCTTCCCGACAAAGCAATCGACCTTATTGACGAAGCTGGTAGCCGTTTGCGTATTAAGCGCATGCAAACACCACCCGATCTCAAAGAGCTCGAGAACAAAATTGCTGAAGTGCAAGAATCAAAGCGCAAAGCAGTTGAAGAACAACGTTTTGAAGAAGCAGGCCGCTTGCGCGACCAAGAGCGTTCACTACTTGAAGAGCGTGCACTCAAAGAAGCCGACATTAAGGCGTCTGGCGTTGATCTTTTCGACGAAGTCAACGAAGAAGCTATTGCTGAGGTTTTGAGCCTCTGGACAGGCATTCCGGTGTACAAACTCACCGAAGCAGAAACTGCCAAGTTGCTCAACATGGAAGCCGAACTTCACAAGCGCATCATTGGTCAAGAAAATGCAATTCGCGCCGTCAGCCAAAGCATTCGTCGTACACGCGCTGGGTTGAAAGATCCTAAGCGTCCAAGTGGCTCGTTCATTTTCCTCGGACCAACTGGTGTAGGTAAAACTGAACTCGCAAAGACACTCACCGAATTCTTGTTCGGCGACGACAGTGCACTCATTGCTCTCGACATGTCGGAGTACATGGAAAAGCACACCGTCAGCCGTCTTGTTGGTTCACCTCCTGGATACGTGGGCTACGAAGAAGGCGGCCAACTCACCGAAGCTGTGCGTCGCAAACCATTTAGTGTTGTGCTCTTCGACGAAATTGAAAAAGCACACCCCGACGTGTTCAACACTCTCTTGCAAATTCTTGAAGAGGGTCGTCTCACCGACAGCCAAGGCCGTTCGGTTGACTTCCGCAACACCGTGCTCATCATGACCTCAAACTTGGGAACACAAGATTTGCGCAAGGGAGCCGTTGGCTTCACCACAAGTGACGAAGCTGTTTCATACGAGCGCATGAAGGAAAAAGTCAACGAAGCGTTGAAGCAACACTTCCGCCCTGAATTCCTCAACCGCATCGACGAAGTCATTGTCTTCCATGAATTGGCTAAAGACGAAGTGATGCAAATGGTTGATCTCATGATCAAGCGTCTCACTGGGCAACTCGAGAGCCAAGGTCTTGGTATTGAACTCAAGTTGTCTGCCAAAGAATTGTTGGCAGAACGCGGTTACGACCCACAACTTGGTGCTCGTCCATTGCGTCGTGCCATTCAGCGTCTCATTGAAGATCCACTATCAGAGAAGATCTTGTACAAAGAGTTCGCTGCTGGCGTCATCATTGTGGTCGACACAGAAGACGACCCCGACAAGCCTGGCGAGAAGCGCATGACCTTTACTGCTGTAGAAGGTTTTGAACCTCCTGTAGCTGTAGAACTTGCGGGCGCAGGCGACTCCGGCACCGCACTTCCTGAGTGAAAATAGCTACGTCAACAGCTAAGCGTTTCATTGCGCTGTGTTGTGCAATAGTTCTTCTTGCTTCATGTCGTGTCGACACGCAAGTGTCGATGGTGGTCAACCCCGATGGCAGTGGAAACGTCACTGTCACCATTGATGTTGATAAGGAAATTGTTCAACGCTCTCCCGACATTGCCGACAATCTCGACTTCAGCGACTTAAAGAAGAATGGTTGGAAGCTCACCGAGCCTGTTGATACCGCGTCTGGTGGCAAGCAATTAGTTCTCGTTCGCGACTTCGCCAATGAATCTGAAGCAACTGCAGTGCTTGCCCAACTCAATGGCAACCGTGGTCCCTTTCGTGAAGTCATTTTGCGTCGTGGCGGAAAAGCCCGCGACTCATCGTGGAACTTGTCGGGCCGACTAGAAGTAACAGGCGGGCTGCAAGCCTTTGCCGACGACCAACTCATCGCGGCTCTCGGCGCTACCCCATATGAAAGCACCGTCAAGTCGCAAAACCTCGACCTCGGCAAGGCGCTCACTATTGAGTTCGTCGCCTCCCTGCCCGGGGAATTGAAATCGTCCACTGCTATTCCCGAAAATGGCAAGCTCTCCTGGCGCGTGGCTACCGACGGCACCCCTGTCGACCTCGCCACCAGCACTGAAAACGTCGACGTGGTCGGAACTCTGGGCGGTATCGCCTCCAAAATCGGCCTCGTCCTCCTCATTGCGTGGCTTGGTCTCATGGCAGTACTCGGCGCACTCCTCTATAAACGCCAATACGACCGGCAACGCAAGCGCACCTCGCGCTCGCGCAATTAACACCCATCGCCTAACTTGTCGGCATGGCAAAACTTCGACTCGTCTATCGCTGCACCGAATGTGCTGGCTCTCACCCCAAATGGTCGGGCCGGTGCATTACCTGTGGCGCATGGAACTCACTTGTTGAAGACGTAGAAGGCCCCGAAGAACCACTCGTATCTCTCGCCGCTGGCATGTCGCTCGTTGCACCTGGCGAAGCAAAGCCCATCACCGAAGTCGACGGCTCTATTGGTCAGCCTCAACCAACAACTATTCCCGAACTCGACCGAGTGTTGGGTGGAGGCATTGTTCCAGGTTCAGTCACCTTGCTCGGTGGCGAACCCGGCATTGGTAAAAGCACACTGCTTATGCAACTCCTTGCTGCATGGCCTGCCCGCACGTTGTATGTCACTGCAGAAGAAAGCGCACAGCAAGTTCGCTTGCGTGCAGAGCGCTTAGGTGCACTCAATGAAAACGTATGGCTTCTTCCTGAAATGAATTTGCACAATATTTTTAAAGCCATTGCTTCTGTGCAGCCCAACCTCATTGTTATCGACAGTATCCAAACCATCGCCGACCCTGAACTGTCATCTCCGCCGGGTTCAGTTGTGCAGGTGCGCGGTTGTGCACATCGTTTAGTGCAAGAAGCAAAGCGCAGCAATATTCCCGTGGTGCTCGTTGGCCATGTCACTAAAGAAGGTGGCCTTGCTGGGCCCCGTGTGCTCGAGCACGTTGTCGACACCGTGTTGTCTTTCGAAGGTGAGCGTCACAATGCACTGCGTTTGTTACGTGCGTCAAAGCACCGCTTCGGGCCAACGAGTGAACTCGGTTTATTTGAAATGACCGACGCTGGCATGGTGGGTGTTCCCGATGCCAGCCAACTCTTTCTTGCCGACCGTCGTACTGGTGTGCCGGGTTCAGTAGTTGTACCAACCATTGAAGGTCAACGCCCACTGCTTGTTGAGTTACAGGCTCTTACCAATTCAGTATCGGGTGGTGCTCCCCCACGACGTTCAGCACAAGGTGTCGACTCTGGTCGCTTAGCTCTTCTTCTTGCTGTACTTGAACGACGTGCGCGCATTTCTCTTTCTGGTCATGAGGTCTATGCATCAGTTGTAGGTGGCGTCAAGCTTGCTGAGCCAGGTGCCGACCTGGGTTTGTGTTTGGCACTTGTTTCTGCGGTAGTGAATAAACCACTACCCGCCGACCTTGTAGTGATTGGTGAAGTGGGCTTAGCTGGCGAAGTACGCCAAGTTGCTCAGGTGGGTCGCCGCCTTGCCGAAGCAGCACGCCTGGGCTTTACCCGCGCCATTGTTCCTGCGAGTGCCTCAGCAAAAGTCGATGGCATCCGCGTTGAAGGTGCGGCGACTCTTACCGAAGCCTTAGCTCTTGCACAACTCACGGGTGCGTTTACGAGTTAGGTCACACCCTCGCTAATGACTTCGCAAGATCTTCTAATTGCGAAGACGGCGCTCCTCCGGCCCACGCGTCGGCCTCTACCGCCCTGGCATATGCCTCCCACTCCAATTTAATGGCCGACCTATTGCCCACTTTTGAATGGCCTTTCATGCGCAACGCCACAAGTTCCTCGTGCCCCGGCAGAACTCGTAACCCTTTTTCGGTGACATAGAAAAGCGTTTCCGTGTCATTCACGGAAATGGCATATTCGCCAAGCAGCACGGCAGCTTGAACTGTGGTGATGACATGTGATGTTGTGATGCCTTCGGCATCTGCCCACGTGTAGTTCGTGCCAGCAAAAGGTAGGTCACGTACATAGCTCAATGATTCCTCAAGCCTGTTTCTATTGACGTCGTTTGGATTATCAAGGTAGTGCTTCAAGAAATTCTCAATGATGAAGGCGTCGGTCACCACTTTGTCATTAAGAATCATTTGGTTCGTGAAAGTCCGGGGAATCCATTCTTCATTTTCAAGATCTCCTGCAGAGGTGTTTAATGACCGCCTTAATTCAGATACCACATTAGAAAATGTTGCATCTTGGATATTCTCGCTCCAAAGTGCCGTTCGAGCAGCAGATCGCGTTGAAGACTCTCTATGTTCAACTAACCAAGTTAAAAGCTCGAGCGATTTACCTTTACCAATTGTGATGGGGTCACCTGCGGAAGTTTCCACAACTGGAGAGCCCAGAACACGAACAATAATTCTCCAATCAACATCGCCGCCACGATCTACTTCGTCCTTCGTCGCTCCTAACTCAGATGCCATTACTTCATCATCTGGCTGCGACAAAAACTTCGCACTGCGCATTGCCGCGCGGCGTTTTGCCACCATGTAAGAAAGAGTTGCAATATTCACTGTACCTGAACCCACTAATGCACCTACTAATAGTGAGTCCGATGATTTATTGGAGTGACCGGAATTAACTTTTTCAACCGAGGCGTGTTGCAAAGCCTTTGCTCCTGCAGATTGTGAAGAAACAAAGAGTCCGGCAATAGCTACCGCAGCAATACGAATGAATTTTGGGGAGTATGCAAACGTTCGCGACCAACCACGAACTTGTGAAACAACTTGCCAGATAAATACGACCAAGCCCCAAAGTATTGAACACGCAAGTATTCCGACCAGTGTTTGGAAAATAGGTAGTTGAATATCCTGCTCACTAAACCAATCCATTCTCTACACCCTTACCCCACCACCGGTTGCGCACAGCGCGTTGCAGTCACGGTCCGAGTATCTACTCCTGCAAGACGCAAGAGGGTCATCTGCTCAGTGGCGCTCACAGTCACACAAACTTCAACCCGATTAGCTTCAATCCGCCCTTGTGTTTGAACTGAACGGAGATACAACTGAGAAAGCCTTACAGCTTGTTGAGCATCTATCCGCGGGACTCCTGTGCGTAAATCTGTGAGTGCTTGGGCACCAGCACGAGCAGCATTTTCGGCCGTATCGGCAACCTTTATTCGGGCAGCGACTACACGGCCTCCATCTATTGCTAAACCAGCGCAAACAATGAATGTCATAGTCAACGACACAACAAATGCTGAGATGAAACCTTCATCATGTACTTGAGATCGTGCCATTATCCCGCCCGATAGGTATCGAGTACTTCTATGGATTCTGCGCGAACGGTTTTTGTTCCGACCCCAAGGAGATCTAGCCCTTTGCGGTTCACCTCGCATTCAACCGCCACCTTCACATATCGCGTGGTGCCAAGTGATTGTGGTTCAACGCTGATACGGGGGTTGTTGCACGACACTCCCGTGGCAATGAGATCTTTCAGCGCCGCACTTCGTCCTTCGACAGTTTGTTTACTCACCGCAGAGATTGATGCTGCTCTTGCCCCTTGGTCTGCGGCATGCTTCACCTGCAAAAGCACTTCACCAGATCTTCCCGCCAATACAACCAATAAGACGAGAATCATGAGAACCGGAGTCAGCAAGACTAATTCCACAGATGCACTTCCAGTTTCAAAGCGATTCTTTTTCATCTATTGCGCTCCTCTTCAGTTACATATTTCTCTCTCACTTCACGTGCCGTTCGCGTCACCACAGAAGGGAAGAAGGGGGCGATGCGTGGTACGCGAATCGACACAGTTGCAATGACGTCACTTCCCTGCCGTACAACAGTTGGAGCAGATGCAGCGGTAGCGCCTAGTTCCGCAAGCAGGCGCACCGCCGCATTTCTGCCAGCCATCTCAGAAGAGCCGAATCGCGATGCCACAGCAGCTCCTTCGCTCGCTGCAGCACTTGCCATATGCGCATCATGCATGAAGACAGTGGCTTGTAGCGCCAGCCATAAAAAGGTCAGCACAACGGGAACAACGAGCACTGCTTGAACGACAGTTTCTCCCACCTCATCTGCGTCGCCAGCAAGATGAGAGCACCGCTTGACGCGGCGATCTTTTCTGAAATGAGCCACTGGTGTTTAGCCGAGATTAAGAGTGTTGGCTTTATCTTTTACACGTGAAGTAATAGTTGCCCCCACAGCAATTGCTAGAGCAATCAGAGCTGCGGCCATTACTACGGTTGTTGCACTCACTTCGCCCGCCTCTGTGTCTGCTTCTCGCGATGCAGTAAAGCGAATCCAGTAGTAGTTGAAATATTCCTTCATTGTTTTCTCCTTTATTTTTTTGGTTACATATTTCCCATGACGAGTTCGAGGGCCGGATAGCCAAGGAGGGCAATAAAGCCCATAAACAAGAGCACTGTGGGAACGCCCATCCGTTCGGTTGCGCTTTGAGCTGCAGCTTCTATTTCATTCATTTGTCTGCTGCGAACTGCATCGGCTTGAGCAGCTAATGACGCTCGCACTCGAGAACCCTGCTCACCAGCTAGTTGCATGCTTCCCGCCACACGTGTGAGATCACTCACATTTATTGATGTTGCAAGCTCTCCTAAGGCTGCCCATTGTGTAATTCGTTCGGCCCGAGCACGTTCTAGTGCGGTGCGAATCATCTCAAAGGCCCAGTTGTCTCCAGTCTGTGCTGCTGCAATTAATGCTGTTTCACTTCCTGCTCCCCCCGCTAGGAGAACATTGACCAAATCGAGATAGCTAGACAGTGCATATGAGAAACTCCTGCGCGCTTCAGTTGCAGCATTTTTTAGTTTCTTTTGCGTACTCATCACCCCTAAAACCGGACCAGAAAGAAGGAGCAATATTGCACTGAAACTGGGAATGCGAATCCCTGCTACTGACAGTGAGGCCACAACAAACACAGCGAGTAGTCCTCCCACCAGTCCAGATCGAAGTATTCGTTGTGCGAATTGCTCTTCAGCAGTTCGTGTAATAACGAGGTCAGACGTTCTATTTGAAAGAGTGAGGTGAGAATGGTGAAGTCTGAAATGGAAAATGGGTAACTGCTTTTGTGAATTGAACAGTGTGTCTCTCAGAATCAGAAATACTCCGAGACCAATGCTCACTCCAATGAGAAAGATCATGACTCTCTCCCGCTCTGTGCTAATTCGTTCTCATTTTTACTGGCAATAAATCGGTCGGGTAAAGGTATTCGTGACCCATGTTGTAGCAGCACCATTGCAATCACAAATGTTGAAAGAATTGCACACAGTATTAATTGCCCTGAAGATGTCCCGTATGGCGCTAGATATGGTCTATTCAAAACAAACAGGGCACTGATAAACCCGACGACTGTTGTCATGATGATGCGCACTGCTGTTCGTGTGCGTGCTCTACTTACCCATACACGTTGATGCATTTTTGCCTCTTCGCGTGAACACATTGCAAGATGGCCTAACAGCATTCCAACGTCACGCGCCTCATGTTCTGTTGCAGCAATAAGTGCAGCAACAACAAAGTCAGCACTCGGGTGATTCACTTCGTCGGCAAACTGGTGCAAACTGCTGCTGACTGACCCGTAGGGCAAATCGGCTGCTAATCGTTCTACTGATTTTTTGAGTACTTCAGGTGCGTGTGGAGCTGTTGCAATAATTGTCTGCTGCAGCCCATGGGCGGCGGCGAGAGTATCTCTAAGTTGTTCGGCCCAGAGTGCCACGGCCTCTGCAATGACTTCATCATTTCGTGAGACTTTGTTTCCTCCCGAAACCAGGATCCCGAGAGATGTCATTGCCGCGAAACCCACAGATGCCAAGGCCCAATTTGTAGCCAAATACATGATGGTTCCAGCAGCTAGCCCCAATGCGAATGGGCGTACGCCGGTTAATTGTGCAGATGAGCGACTCCACTTTCTCGGCAACGGGTTCCCGTGTCTGCTTGACCTCAAAGTAACTAATCCGAGACCAACCAGAGCTCCACATACCATGGCTGCAATTTCAGACATCGCTGTATCCGAACTCTTCTAGCAATATGCGCGTCGACTCTTTTAATGGATACGCAGTTTCACATCCACCAAATTCTGAAGGTCTGAAAATCTCGTTAGAGATAATTTGCACGCCATCGGAATCAATCACCTCACGAACCGAACGAATACGACGAACTCCTTTATCTAAAGATATGAAGACCACGAAATGCACCGCACTTCCCATTAACAAGTTCACCGTGTCAACAGGGAGACCGGTGGAAGCCATCGAAACGTATGCAGCAAGTTTGGGAAACACTGATTTCGTGCCATCGGCGTGCATGGTGCACATCGACCCATTATTCCCCTGGCTCATCGCCATCAGCATGGGAAATGCTTCAGCCCCTCTTACTTCACCCACGATGACCCTGTCGGGGTCCATACGTAATGCCATTCGCGTGAGGTCGGCCATCGTGACTTCACCTCGTCCTTCAATGTTTGCCGCACGCGATTGCAGAGCATCATGATCTGGGTGCAGGTCTGCGAATCTTTCGATTCCTAGTTCGTAGGCATCTTCAATGGTCACGATTCGTTCTTCACGCGGAACTTCATTGAGCAGCGCCCGCAACAGAGTTGTTTTTCCAGAACCAGTACCGCCGGCAATCACAATATTGCGGCGCGCGCGAACAGCCGCAGCAAGGAAACTCCTCACCTGACCGTTGCATAAACCACGATCTTCTAACTCCAATAATGATGAAATCTCAAAACGATGCCGCCGAATAATCAAGCTGGGGTGTTGCGACACTGCCATTGTCGCAAACAACCGAGACCCATCAGGAAGTTGCAAATTAAGTTCAGGGTTTGCGGCATCGAAACGCTGCTCATTGCGCACAAACCTTGTAGCAGCGCGTCGAATGAGTTCAATAAGTTCTTCGTCACTGTCGACGATTGGTTCCACACAGATTCGCGAGCCGTCGCGCCGCTTCACCCATACTGGGGATGCACCGCGAATATGTATGTCTGAGATATCAGCATCTTCCAGGAGTGGCTGTAAACGGCCAAGACCCAAAACTCCCGCGATCACACTTTCTCCTGCAAGATCAAACTCTTCGAAGGAAAGTTCGAGCCCAATGGCGCCCTCAAAAACCTCCTTTTCTCGTTCCGCGGCAACTACTCGCCTGGCGAGAGAAATTTCATCTGCAATATCGGGTTCACTGCGATGTGAGTTTCTTAAAGTGACGCGGTGTTGAGCAAGTGCATCACGCACTTTTTTTGTGAGTTGCCGTACCAGTTCTGCTTGTGCTTCTGATCGCGTGGGCAAGACATCAATGTTTGTGTGTCGTGAAAGGCTCATTTGCCCACCACCACCAACTTCACTTTCCCCGCTGCGGCCGCAGGAAGCAGTAAATCTTGCTTTGCTCTTAACGTTACGACGTAATTCGTTTCAAGATCTGTTGGCGGATGCAATGACCAAACTTCCACCGAGTTCTTGTAGGCCTCTGTTTCTATTTTTGTTGAGAGGCTGGGGTCGGGTGTGAGTGCAATGCGAACAATATTTCCCGGATACAAATCGGGTGGAAAATCTCCACTATTGAGTTTGAGAGGTACAAGTATTTCATCGGCCAGCAATGGGCGATCTGTTAAGAGAAATTTTTCACTGATGGGTTCGCTTGATCCGACCGCAGCACTCAATGTTCTGCCCAGTAAATTTTTGGCCTCTGCAGCTGGCACAAAATATTGAGCAACTTCAGAAGAGATGTTTTGAGCTACAAGATCATTTGCAGTAATGACATGCCCAACATCTAATGCCTGAGATGAGGCGACAACAGTGATCTGTTGATTGCCATTCCCATGAAGCCATGCAGCGCCAAGTGCTCCACCAACCACCAACGTGACGCCAATGGCAAGTTCGGGTATGCGTTGCTTCTTTCGTACTGGAGGTTGACTACGAGTTCGTTGTTGCGAACCCGAGGCAGGCTTTCGCCGAAATACTGATCGTGGCGCGCGAGCGCCTTCACCATGAGTTCCCAGCAGATCACGAGAGAGTGCAGAGCGGCGCTCAGCCAATGCTTCCCGAGACCCACCAGGAGAATCCATCACAAACCGTTCGTCCACGGCTGTCCTTCCCCTGAATGTGTCTTGTGTAGCCACACCCCCTATGTGTGAAGTTGGTATCTGAACACGGCAATAGAAAAAATGCAATACCCCCCGTGATTCCCAATAGCCTTGGGGCGTTATGAGCAATCAGACCCCTCCCGCCGTGCTGCCTGTGGCAAGCGACCCGTGCTGGTGTGGCAGTGGGCGCAAGTACAAGCGTTGCCATAAACCTCTCGAGGGAAAGATCCTTCCCGGCGTGGTGAGCCCCATGCGAACAGTGCCCGCAGGCATTGGAAAACCACCGTACGCCGACACTGGTGAAGTGCCGCGCACAGAGGAAGCTCGCGTGAAGTCGCCCGAGGTCATTGAACGCATGCGTTATGCCTGCGACATGGCTGCAGAGATTTTGAAGTTGGCCGGTGACTTTGTGAAGCCCGGCATGACCACAAATGACATCGATGTATTTGTGCACGAAGAAACCATCAAGCGCGGTGCATACCCCAGCCCGCTCAACTATCACCACTACCCCAAGAGTGTGTGCACGAGTTTGAACGAAGTTATTTGCCACGGCATTCCCGATTCCACTGTTGTGAACGATGGCGACATCATCAACCTCGACGTCACGTGTTACGTGAATGGTGTACATGGCGACACCAATGCAACTTTTTTTGTTGGCGAAGTTGATGAAGAGAGCAAACTTCTCACACGTGTTGCTGAAGAGTGCATGTGGAAAGGCATTGAGGCAGTTGTGCCTGGCCGCCCCATTAGCGACATCGGTAAAGCAATCGAAACACACGCCAAACTGCACAGAATGGGTGTTATTCGCGCATTTATTGGCCATGGCATCGGCGAGCTCTTCCATTCCGACATTCAGGTGTTGCACTACTACGACTCGCGCAACAACATGATCATGCGCCCAGGAATGACATTCACCGTTGAGCCCATGATCAGCTTGGGAACTTGGCAGCACAAAATGTGGGACGATGATTGGACCGCAGTAACGGCCGATGGCAAGCGCACCGCACAGTTTGAACACACACTGCTCGTCACCGACACTGGTGTTGAAGTACTCACTGCTAAAGGCGCCGTGTCGCCAAGTGCCCCTTGGAAACGCGGATAGAAAATGCTCGACAGCGACCGCTACATTCCCTTTACTCGCGATGAATGGGCCGACCTGCGCGCCTCGACACCGCTCACCATTCGTGAAAAAGATCTTGAAGCACTCCGTGGCATCAACGAGAGCATCAACCTCGATGAAGTTGCTGCTATTTATCTTCCACTCACTCGCTTATTGAATTTGTATGTCAGCGCAACTCAAAACTTGCACAAAGTGTCGGCAACATTTTTGGGAACCATGTCTCCAAAAGTTCCCTACGTCATCGGTGTTGCAGGCAGCGTGGCGGTAGGAAAGAGCACTTTTGCCCGTATTTTGCAGGCTCTTTTGGCACGTTGGCCAGAACATCCAAAGGTCGACCTCATCACCACAGACGGGTTTCTTTTCCCGAACGATGAACTTGCCGACCGTGGCCTCATGAACCGCAAAGGTTTTCCCGAGAGCTACGACACCAAACATCTTTTGCAATTTCTTCGCGAATTAAAGGCCGGCCACCCTTCGGTTTCTGCACCTGTCTACAGCCATGTGGTGTACGACATTGTTGACGGTGAACAAGTAGAAGTGCGTCAGCCCGACATTCTCATTCTTGAAGGACTCAATGTTCTACAAGTTGGCAATGAAGCAAATGAGTTCGTTTCCGACTACTTCGACTTCTCTATTTACATTGATGCCGATGAAAGTGATATTCGTAATTGGTACGTCGATCGTTTTCACGCCTTACGCCAAACTATTTTTAAAGATCCCAATAGTTTCTTCAAGCACTTTGCCGATCTTTCAGATGACGAAGCAACTGAAGTAGCAAAAGGTATTTGGGCAGAAATTAACGGCCGCAACTTACGCGAAAATATTGACCCCACAAAAACGCGTGCCTCGCTTGTAATGAACAAAGGTAGCGACCATCGCATTACCGATGTTCAACTGCGCAAACTTTAACGATGCATTGCGTTTAAGTAGTTGTACACCGTAATTCGCGAAACGCCCATCACGTCGGCGACGTCTTCCACTGCGCGAAGCCGTACTCCAGCAATGACATTTCCGTCCCACTCAATGGGGATATCGCTTGGCGTAATGCCAGTTGGCGCAACAAGGCTCGCACCAATTGCATCGAGCAGTGGTTGCACCGCGTTTACTAATGGGTGATCGGGCACGGACATTATTCTTGTGGCCCAACATGAACACTCACATGAGTTGCACCGTTGCCGTAAGCAGCTTCAAGAAGTGCGCCCACAATTGCAGCAACATTGCTTTCAGCCGCGATAAAAGTGGAACCAAAGGGTCCAAAGTCAACAACTACGCCGAATTTTTCTACAGCAGCAACGGCAGCGGTGACGTGCTTTCCCGGGGCGCCTTCAATGAAAGGCTCAATGGTGAACTCAATTTCCAGCATGAGTGCCTACTTTCAGCGTAAATCTCTTACAGAGGGTAGCGAGATCCTCGCGGAGTCACTTATTTCAAGATTTTTTGTAAAGCCGGCAACACGAGTGCCTTGCTGTCGGGAAGAAAATCGCGCTCTGCCAGGCGCTGTATCAAGTCATTTTTCGACACCCACTCGGTGGCGACCACTTCACCGTCGCGCAGAATCAGCGGCCCGTCGTATATCGCCATAAAGCACTTGCCTATAAGGCTCACCTCTACGTCGCTGTAAGTGCCCACTCCCAGTTCAACAAGCGGCACACCGGCAATGCCCACCTCTTCATCAAGCTCACGAAGTGCGGCCGAGTCATAAGCCTCACCAGCCGACACCACGCCACCAACAGCAATATCCCACCAGCTGGGCCATAAGTCCTTTGTGGCACTGCGCTGATGGATGAGCAACTCGCCTGCAGAATTCACAACGGCAATAAAGACGGCCCGATGACGAAGCACCTGTGCTCGCATCTCTTTGCGGGTGCATTGGTACAAAACTTTGTCATCTTCATCAACAATGTCCACCAGTTCTTCACTTGCGTTTTGCACACCTTTAGTGTGCCACCATATGGAGATGTCAAGCGCTTTATTCACTGGTCGACCAGCAGCAGACCTCGCCGAAGAACACGGCCAAAGTTCTGAACTCCGGGCTCAAGCACTCAGCTTTCAAAAAGATGCTGTTGCCTTGCGCCGTTCGTTGCACCGCCATCCTGAAATTGGAAACAATCTTCCCATCACGCGTGAACAAGTGCTCACCGCGCTCGATGGCCTCCCACTCGACATCACGTTGCACAAAACAACAAGTGGTATTGCCGCTTTGCTCACTGGCGACAAACCTGGGCCAACGGTGCTGCTCCGTGGCGACATGGATGCTCTGCCAATGCCTGAAGATACGGGGCTCGACTTTTCATCGGTGAATGAAAACATCATGCACGCATGTGGGCACGACACACACACCGCAATGCTCGTGCAAACAGCGCACATGTTGTCTCAACGCAAGAACAACATTTCTGGTCGCGTGCTCTTTATGTTTCAACCTGGCGAGGAAGGTTACGCCGGCGCGCAGTTCATGCTCGACGAAGGGCTCCTCGACGTGCCCAAGCACAAAGACGGAAGTGCCTCGCCCATTACAGGTGCATTCGCATTGCACATTGGCACTGAGATTCCTGTTGGCATGGTAGGTATTCGCGGTGGTTCGCTCATGGCGTCGAGCGACAAACTCACCATCAACATCACAGGAGCTGGTGGTCATGCTTCAGCGCCACATCGCACACTCGACCCTGTTCCTGTTGCTTGCGAAATTGTTCAAGCACTGCACTCAATGGTCACACGACGCATTAATGCATTTGACCCCGCCATCGTGACGGTCACCACCATTCAAGCCGGCACCGCATACAACGTCATTCCTGAAACAGCTTCAATTCAAGGAACACTGCGTGCAGTTAGTGCAAAAACACGCAGCAATGTGCATAGTTATATCAACCAAGTAGCTAACGGCATTGCTTCTGCACATGGCTTAGTTGCAGAGGTCGATATTGAACTCGGCTACCCCGTCACGGTAAACAACCACCAATTTGCTGGTTTTGCTAGCGATGTTGCAACAGCAATTCTCGGTGATCAGAAGGTCATTCAAATGCCGAACCCAGTAATGGCAGCAGAAGATTTCAGTTATGTTCTTGAACGCTTGCCTGGGGCAATGATGTTCCTCGGTGGAACTTCACCCGATAAGAACACAGCTACTGCCGCGCCAAACCACTCCAACCACGTGGTCTTCGATGAAGACGCGATGGCAGTGGGTGCGTCACTCTATTCAGCAATGGCCTTACGCCATCTTGGCGTGCGCCTTACTTAATAACTAAGGCATTCGGTGGCGAAGCAACACCACTCGGCAAGTTCAGCGGTGCAGAAGTAAAGAAACCTTCATAACGACCATCGCGTGCGCAGTCGTCGGCCAATGCATCGAGGTCGAACATTTCACCAAGTGGCAAACCCAACATGGGCAATATGAGTGTGTGCGTAAAAATTTCATGCATGCGGCGTTTGTCGGCACGCACTTCTGCTTGATGTTCTGGAGTGCTGTTCGCTCCGGGTGGCCATGCTTCAACCGCAGGGTTGTCGGCACCAAGCGCAGCAATATGCATGTTCCACAAAGCTGCCGCTGTTGCTTCACCTGAACGCAAACCTGGTGTTGCGAGGTCTCGTGGTTGTGCAAGACGCGCACGCGTTTCTTCACTTTGCTGCATGTACCACTGCATCCAGCCCGTGCGCATGAGCAAAATATCGCCCTCGCGCAATTCAGTTCCTTGGTCTTCTAAACATTCCAAAAGTTCGTGCGGTTCAATGGGGTCGGCAATGTCGTACTGCAACGGCCTACCTACCTTGATGCGCCATCTTCCGACATCGGCCAACACCGCACGCCCTGCAATGCCGCGCTGTGCCCAGTGATGCATGCCGTGCTCTTCATCGGGAACTCCGCCGTAGTGACCCGTACCTTCTTCATCGGCTTGGGCTGCAAAGTTGCGAATATGTCGAAAGCCATCCCACTGGCTCGACGACTGAGTATTCCAACCGTGCAACACATCGTCATGGCTTGTGGCGCGGTCATCGCCTGTGACTTCATGTTCAAAGCCTTGACGCCCAAAGAGAGGCGGGTTTGGCTCGCGCATGTTCCAGTTCATTGCAAACACTGCGCCGCGTTGCACCAGTTGTGCTGCTGCGGCCACTCGTTCAGGTGTCAGCAAGTTGAGGCAGCCAAAGTACCGCGCACCTGGAGACGTCCAGACATCCCATGAACTGGGCAACCCTCCGCGCAACGGCAATTCTGAATATTGGGGCAATGTGCTCTTGACCATTCCCTAGACCGTAGTGGGCTATTACGGTAGTAATTTCAGTGGACACTTCAACGACATCTCAACAGCCGCAACGCCCTTTGCAGGGCTTGCGTATTCTCGATTTCAGCCGTGTGCTTACCGGCCCCCATGCCACACGCATGTTGTGCGACCTCGGTGCCGAGATCATCAAAATTGAACCACCCGATGGCGACCTCACACGATTTACCAACCCCCGGGTCAATTCTCTCTCTACATATTTCATTCAGCAAAATGTGGGGAAGAAAAACATTTCACTCGACATGTCGAAGCCAGAAGCTGTTGACATCGTGAAAAAACTGGTGATGCATGCCGACATTCTCATTGAGAATTTTCGACCAGGAGTAATGAAAAAACTTGGTCTCGACTATGCATCACTCTCTGCACTCAACCCGAAACTCATTTACGCATCTATTACTGGCTACGGACAAACAGGGCCGTGGGTGCACCGTCGCGCATATGCTCCAGTAGTTGGGGCAGAGTCGGGTCTCACCAATCATCAAGGCATGGCACGCGGCGGACAATTTGCTAACGACCCGTTTTCCCACGCCGATGTTTACACCGCAATGGAAACGTGTGCGGCAGTTCTAGCTGCAGTCATTCAACGTCACTCAACAGGACGCGGTCAATCTATTGATATTGCGATGGCGCAAACAATGTTGTACGTAAATGAACATGCACACGATGCTTTATGGGATGAGCCAACACCACCAGAACAGATTCGTTCTTTTGAACCTGGAAACTATCCCGTGCTCACCGCAGCAAATGGCGACAAGGTTGTTGTAAGTGGTCACCCAGGTGAGCGTGGAACATTCGATTTATTTTTCACAGCAATTGGTCGCACCGATTTATTAACCGATCCAAAATTTATTGATGTGCCATCGCGCTTAGCGAACCTTGAAGAACTGCAAAGTATTTTGCGGGCATGGGCACTCACTATTCCCGATGCAACAGCAATTGAAGAAGCCCTCGCCAAACACAAATTGGCAAGCGGAAAAATTCGCACCACGCGCGAGCTTGCCGATACCGATTGGGCGACGGCTCGAGAAATTACGGTGGAAGTGAGTAACCGCGGCGGAGGCAAAGTGCGCATTCCTAATGCCCCGTGGAAGTTCTCTGATGCCACCGTCACCACCGCTGGCAGCCCGAAGTACCGAGGCGAAGATAACGCTTTGGTACTTGGCGATCTCCTGGGTTTGTCGGCCGAGGAAGTTGATCCCCTCACCGAATCTGGAGTGTTGCAGCGCCGGGTCCCTCCTGGAGCCACCCCCTAAACCCCTAAGTGGTAGGCAATGCTTGCAGATGTTGTAAGTGTTGCCTAACACTTGC
>JAPKZV010000133.1 GCA_026393585.1 Actinomycetota bacterium | reverse complement strand
ACCGATAAGCCAGTGCTTATTGGTGTGGGCGTGTCGAATGCGGAGCAAGCGTATGAGGCGTGCAAGGTGGCAGATGGTGTTATTCAGGGAGCTTCTGTGGTGCGTCGTCTCATGGAGTCGGGTCCCGATGCGGTGGGCGAGTACATCACCGAAGTACGTACGGCAATAGATACGCACTAAGTATCTCGACGGCTAATCTTTCACTATGTTGAAAGTTGGAGATAAAGCCCCTGCAATTGAATTGCTCGACCAAAACGGCAAAACCGTCTCATTGGCAAAGCTTGGCAAGAAAAAAGTGCTGGTGTACTTCTATCCCAAGGCCGATACACCCGGATGCACAACGCAATCGTGTGGGTTGCGCGATATCAAAGGTGACGTTGGTCGTACTGCCATCATTGGAATCAGCCCCGATAAGCCAGAGAAATTGAAGAAGTTCGACTACAAATACGAACTTGGTTTCACATTGCTCTCTGATCTTGAACACACTGTTTCGCTTGCTTACAAAGTGTGGAAAAAGAAGAGCATGTACGGCCGTGAGTACATGGGTGTCGAGCGCTCTGCATTTCTCATCGATGCAAATGGAATCATTCAAGAGGCTTGGTACAAAATCTCTCCGAAAGACACTCCGTTAAATTTGTTGAAGGCACTCGGCAAATGAGTTTCCCTCGTCCAGAAGAAGTTCTTCCACATCGCTCTCCGTTTTTGTTCATTGATGAAGTGATTGAGCTTGTCGATGGCGAGTCAGCAGTGGGTTTGTGGAACCTCAGTGGCGATGAATGGTTCTTTCCCGGGCATTTCCCTGGTAGGCCAACCTTGCCTGGTGTCTTGATGTGCGAAGCGATTGCGCAATTAGGCGCTTACGTTGTGTTGGGCAATCAAAAATACGCAGGGAAACTGCCTCTATTTGGCGGGCTCGACTCGGCACGATTCCGCAAACAAGTAGTGCCCGGCGATCAACTACGACTTGAAGTGTCGTTAGGCAAAATGTCTGCCCGCGCAGGAAAAGGTTCTGGCCGCGCTGTAGTGAACGGCGATGTTGCTTGCGAGTGTGAACTCTTCTTTGTGCTGGTTGACGCGTAGTACTACTGCATTAACGCGGCGGGGCGATGATGACCGAACCGTTGTGACCACCAAAGCCAAAGTTGTTCGACATTGATGGGCCAGGCGTCCAAGGTCGTGGTGCACCCATCACTAAATCGATGTTGAGGGTGGGGTCGAGTTCGGTTGTTCCTGCTGTGGGCGGAATGAACTTCTTCTCAAAAGAAAGCAAAACTGCTGCTGCTTCTAGTGCACCCGCGGCCCCGAGTGCATGGCCAGTGACGCCTTTGGTTGATGTGACAATGGGTCGCGACGAACCAAATACCTCAGCCATTGCCAAACCCTCAGCGGCATCGTTGAGGGGAGTAGAAGTTCCGTGTGCATTGATGTGCGCAATATCTTCTGGGCCGAGTTCTGCATCGAGAAGCGCAGCACGCATACACGCCTGGGCTCCGATGCCACCTGGGGCTGGAGCAGTGATGTGGTAGGCGTCGGCATTGCTCGCGGCGCCGAGAATTTCACCGAGTATGTTTGCGCCTCGCTTCTCGGCTAGGTCATAGCGTTCTAAAACAAAAACAGCGGCACCTTCACCCATTACAAAACCGTCGCGTGTGGTGTCGAAGGGCTTGCTCGCACCAGTTGAAGACAGTGCAGTCATGTTGCCAAAACCTGCCATTGATGTAGGAGTTGCTGCTGCTTCAGAACCACCCGTTGCTACTGCGTCACAGGTGCCATAAGCAATGAGTCGAGCGGCATAGCCAATGGCATGGCTCGAGGCTGCGCAAGCTGTACAAATGGTTTCATTAGGGCCTTGCAGGCCGTAGCGCATAGAAATAGCTGCACCTGAGGCGTTCGCCATCATCATGGGTACAAGGAAGGGAGAAACCCGACGCGGCCCTTTTTCAATAAGTATCGCCACTTGCTCTTCGAGCGTGCTGAGTCCGCCAATGCCGGTGGCAAAGATGGTTCCAAAGCGAGTCTTGTCGGCTGTGATGTTTCCTGCTTGTGCGAAAGCTTCTGCAGCCGCCGCAAGAGCGAACTGTTCTACACGGTCGGCACGACGCGCATCTTTGGGGTTGTCGAAATAGGGAAGAGGATCCCACTCGGGGATGTTGACCTGTTTCGCGTTAGTGATTCCGGGGCCAACGAGGCCATTCCAAAAATCTTGCTTACCTAAGCCACAGGGCGCCACCACTCCGTAACCGGTGATGGCAACGCGATATGGACCGCCCGTCGTGAATGGGTTACGCATTAGAGCTTGGAGACCACCAGGTCATAGGCCTGACCGATGGTTTCAATGCCGTCGAGATCTTCTTCTGGAACTTCAACGCCGAACTCTTCTTCAAGGGCCATGACGAGTTCAACAAGGTCGAGGCTGTCTGCGTCGAGGTCGTCACCGAAGCGAGCCTCTTTCGTTACTTTTGCTGCATCGACTGACAAGACATTGACAGCACACTTGGTGAATCGGGCAAAAAGATCGTCGCTCATAAATTCCTCCGGTTAATGAGAGCACATCGTGCTCGTCTCTATTCTTACAATTTTTCACTCGCTCAGCAGGTATTACTGAGGGATACCTGAAAAGTTCGGTTCCTTAGTGACCCATTCCTAGACCACCATCGACGGGAATCACGGCGCCTGTGATGTAGGCGGCGTCATTTGACGTGAGAAATGTCACCACTCCAGCAATTTCATCGGGGGTTGCCATGCGTTGGAGCGGAACAGCTGCTGTGAGTTCAGCGAGGCGCTTTTCTCCGAGGGCTGCAGTCATATCGGTTTCAACCGGGCCAGGAGCCACAACATTGACCGTAATGCTGCGAGAACCGAGTTCTCGAGCAAGTGAACGGGCGAAACCAACGAGTCCCGCTTTGGAAGCTGCGTAGTTCGATTGCCCAGCTGAGCCCAAAAGCCCCACGACGGAAGAGATGAGAACAATTCGGCCACTGCGTGCACGCAGCATGTTTTGTGATGCTCTTTTCGTGACGCGATATGCGGCGGTGAGGTTTGCATCGATGACGCTAGTGAAATTTTCTTCGCTCATGCGTAAGAGCAAGCCGTCTTGTGTGATGCCCGCATTTGAAACGAGAATCTCTATGTTCCCTAATTGCGCTTCTACTGCAGTGAAAGCTGCATCAACTGAAGCCGATGATGTGACATCACACTGCACTGCTAGAACACCGAGGTCGGTGAGTTCTTTGGGCACTGGTGACGAGTTGTAGGTGACTGCAACTTTGTCTCCTTCGGCAATGAAACGTCGTGCACACGCGGCACCAATTCCTTTAGATCCGCCGGTGATGAAAACAACGCGAGACACTACTTGCCCCATCTCAAGACACAACTTGCCGCGGTCATGCCAGCGCCGAAGCCCACGAGTAAAACAAGGTCTCCATCTTTCAAGCGACCCTTATCGGCAGCATCGAACAGCGCTAACGGAATTGATGCTGACGAGGTGTTTCCTGTTTCGTGCAAAACAGTGATTGTTCTTTCAGGCGGAATGCCTAACTTTTCGCAAGCCGAGTTGATGATGCGGATATTGGCTTGGTGGGGCACCACGAGTGCAATATCGTCTGCGGTGACTCCGGCAGCTGCCATTGACTTTTGTCCGGAGTCGACCATGATGCGTACGGCCCGGCGGAAAACTTCTTTTCCATCCATGTGGATTTTTCCGCCAACTTCGCAGTACAGAATATTTTCCGCCGAACCGTCGGCGTCGATATCCCAAGACAGCAAGTTGCTCGGCCCGTCGTGAGCTTCAATAACAGCGGCACCAGAACCATCGGCGAAAAGAATGGCAGTGTTGCGGTCGGTCCAGTCGGTAATGCGCGACAGCGTGTCGGTTCCTATGACCAGCACCTTTTCGGCGCCCATTGCGATGAGGCCATAGGCATTGACCAATGCATAAACGAACCCGCTGCAGGCTGCGTTGACATCGAAGGCTCCACACGACAGGCCAAGTGCGTTTTGCACAGTTGCTGAAGTTGCAGGAACAGTTCTGTCGGGAGTGGTGGTGGAAAGAACGAGTGCGTCGATGCTGCTGGGGTCGACCCCCGCCATGGCGAGCGCTTTGGCTCCGCTTTCAATAGATAGAGAAGCGGTGCTACCGCCAATGTGACGGCTCACGATTCCTGTTCGCTCACGAATCCACTCGTCGTTGGTGTCGATTGTTTTTTCTAAGTCGACATTAGTAACCACGTTGTCAGGGAGAGCGCGGCCCCAGCCAGTAATGCGAGCGCCCCTCACAGTTGCAGGT
>JAPKZV010000202.1 GCA_026393585.1 Actinomycetota bacterium | reverse complement strand
CAACAGACGATCTTCGTCAGGCGCATCAATGAAATCACGTCGCTCATTGGTGCGTGAGGTGCTCCACCGTGGACTGTTGTCGAGCGCAGCCGAGGTGGAGGCAGCACTAGCCGACAACCGCGTGCGGGTGAATGGGGCAGTGGTGAGCAATGCTGCATCTTTGGTGGCGCCAGGCGATGCAGTTCACGTTGCGCCAATGGCCAATCGTTTTGTCGGGCGCGGAGGAATCAAACTTGAAGGCGCTCTGCAACACTTCGGTATCGATGTGGCGCATCAGTACTGCCTCGACATTGGGGCCTCGACCGGAGGCTTCACTGATTGCCTGTTGCAGCACGGGGCGGCACATGTAGTGGCAGTCGACGTTGGTCGTGGTCAGCTCCACCAAAAAATGTTGACACACGCTGCGGTGACATCATTAGAAAGTCAACATATTTCACAATTATCACCAGAAGATCTCCGCACTCATTGGGGCAGTGAGCATCGGGGTCTTGCGCAAATAGTGGTGACCGATGTGAGTTTTACATCTCTTGCCCAATTGGTTCCCCACATTGTTGCGCTCTCGAGTAACGCAGCCGAACTCATCCTTTTGGTGAAACCTCAGTTTGAGGCCGATCGATCCGACGTGCCAGCGGGGGGAATCGTGCTCGACCCACAGGTGCGTCAAGGCGCTGTTGATCGTGTTGCTGAGGCTTTAATTGCTGCTGGATGCCATGTGCATGGGCAATATGAGTCGCCGATCTCTGGTGCTGGTGGCAATATTGAGTTCTTCCTATGGGCAACTGTGCACACCGATGAGTAAAGATGTGGGTATGGCTCTCTCGCAACCCCAGTCCTTCACGTTGGGCTCGCTGTTGCTTGTGGTCAATCAAGAGCGGTCCGATGCGCGTGAGGCTGCGCTTCGTGTGCAGGCATGGGGAGAAGCACACCAGGTATCTGTCGTGCATGTCGAAGATGTCGGCGATGAAACAGCAGGAGTTTTGCCCGATCTGGTGGTGTCTCTCGGCGGCGACGGAACTGTCCTGCGAGCCGTACAAATCTTGAATGGCAAAAATATCCCGGTGCTCGGAGTCAATTTCGGCACTCTTGGCTATCTCACCAGTGTCGAGCCATCGCAGTTGCTCGACGTGCTTGAGTCGCTGCGAAATGGAGTGATGCCCAAAGATGCGCGTCTCGAGAATCGCATGATGCTCAAAATTCATGTGGCACAAAAAGACGGTGGTCGGCACACACTACGTGCATTGAATGAAGTAGTCGTTGAAAAAGTGGAGTCTGGTCATACCGTGCGTTTAGAAGTAGCTATCGATCAAAGTGTTTTTGCCACGTATTCAGCCGATGGCCTCATTGTGGCAACGCCCACTGGTTCTACTGCATATTCTTTATCGGCTCGTGGGCCAGTTTTGTCTCCACAACACCGTGCAATGGTGTTAACGCCCGTGTCTCCACATATGTTGTTTGACCGATCGTTGGTCCTCGACCCAGCCGAAGAAGTGTCTATTACCGTGCGCGGGCATCGCGATGTCACCTTGTCGGTTGACGGCTTGCATTTTGTTTCGTTAAAGCCAGAAGATGAAGTACGTGTGGTGAGCGATGCCGCTACAGCTTGTTTCTTGCATATTGGCCAACAGCGGTTCCATCACATCTTGCGTCAGAAGTTTGGTTTAGGAGACGATTAATGCTGGTGGAATTGCATGTTCATCAGTTAGGCATCATCGACTCCGTCACCCTTGTCTTTAAAAATGGGCTCACTGCTTTTACGGGCGAAACTGGTGCGGGCAAGACCATGATGATTGAAGCCATTCACTTGCTTGTGGGTGGGAAAAGCGATGTCTCGATGGTGCGTCATGGTTGCGATGAGGCGCGGGTAGAGGGCCGGTTTGTGGTGGGTGACGATGAGGTCATCTTGAGCCGTGTGATTCCTGTGCAAGGGCGTTCGCGGGCGTATATCAACGGCAATTTGGCGACACTTGCTCAACTCGCCGAGATGGGTGGCGAACTTGTCGACCTACATGGTCAACATGCGCACCAGAGCCTTCTTCATGAAAAAGCACAACGCGTCGCACTTGACCAATTCGCTGGCGTCGATATCTCTCCTTGCGCCAAGAACTTGAATCATTAGGTGGCGACGAACGTGCCCGAGTGCGCGAAATCGACCTTCTGCAATTTCAAATCGATGAAATCAGTGCAGCTGCTATTTCGTCAGGCGAAGAAGACGAAGAATTACGCAAAGAAGAAGAGGCGTTAGGTAATGCAGAGTCGTATCAGACGGCTTTGCGTGGTGCTTACGCCTTTCTTTCTGAATCCAACACGCAAGTATCGCCCGGCACGACAAATGCCAGCGATGCGCTGCGTAGCGCACTTGGCTTGTTGCAGGGCAAAGAGGCCTTTGCAGAGGTTGCACAGCGACTTTCCTCGTTGGCAGCCGAACTCGACGATGCCGCGGCAGTCATCAGAGACCTCGCCGAAGCAAGCGAAGAAGATCCTGAACGCCTGGCGGAAGTCAGCGCTCGGCGTAAGGCCCTCAGCGACCTCTGTCGCAAGTACGGCCCTTTGCTCGCCGACGTATTGGAATACAGCCGTGCAACCACCGAGCGTCTGAGCGACCTGCTGGGCTATGAACAACGTGCGCGTGATCTTGAGGCGTCTATCGCTGCTGCAAATGAGCGCGTACGAAAAGCAGAAGCTGTGGTGCGTAAAAAGCGAATTGAAGGAGCTCCGCAGTTCGCCAAGGCTGTACAAAAGCATCTTCGTCTTCTCGCGTTGCCTGAAGCAGTATTCCAAGTCGACTTCGCGCCAGAGTCGCAAGACCCATCGGGCGATGGCTTAAATTTCTTGCTCTCTGCCAACCCCGGCAGTCCACCTTTGCCATTGTCAAAAGTTGCCTCTGGCGGAGAACTGGCAAGAGTCATGTTGGCGTTGCGTCTGGTTCTGACGCAGTCACCCCCAACGCTCATTTTCGATGAAGTCGATGCAGGCATTGGCGGCGCTGCAGCAGTGGCTGTTGGTAAGGCGCTGGCTGCAGTCGGAAAAGGACACCAGGTGTTTGTGGTCACGCATCTCGCCCAAGTTGCTTCTCAAGCGCACCAACAATTGGGCATCTCGAAAGAGATCGTCAAGAAAATTACCTATGCCCGCGTGGGTGAACTCACCGGGGCCGCACGGGAAAGTGAGATCGCTCGCATGTTGTCGGGTGGAGCACTCACCGAGGTGGCCGTTGCTCATGCGCAGGAGCTCCTGACACATTCTTCCTAGCCCATGTTTTCATGGTAAGTTGTTATTCCGTCAAGGAGTTGTTGACACAAGCCGACGGGAGAAGTGAAATGCCAAAGCATATTTTCGTAACAGGTGGTGTTGCGAGCTCGCTCGGCAAAGGTCTCACTGCATCGTCGCTCGGACGCCTACTGAAATTGCGTGGCTTGCGTGTCACTATGCAAAAGCTCGACCCGTACATCAACGTCGACCCAGGCACCATGAATCCTTTTGAGCATGGTGAAGTGTTTGTAACCGACGATGGCGGCGAAACCGACCTCGACTTGGGTCACTACGAACGTTTCATCGATGAAAATCTGTCGCGTAGTTCCAATGCAACAACAGGTTCTATTTATCAAGCTGTGTTGGCCGCAGAACGCCGTGGCGACTATCTCGGAAAAACCGTTCAGGTTATTCCGCACATCACCGATGAAATTAAGCGTCGTATCCACCGTGTCTCTACCGACGATGTCGATGTCGTGATTACCGAAGTAGGTGGCACCGTTGGCGACATCGAAATTTTGCCGTTTCTTGAGGCAATTCGCCAGTTCCGCAACGAAGCAGGCCGCGACAACGTGTGCTACATCCACGTCACGCTGGTTCCTTTTATTGGTCCGAGCGGCGAACAGAAAACAAAACCCACTCAGCACAGCGTGACCGAGTTGCGTAGTCGTGGCATTCAGCCCGACATCATTGTATGTCGTAGCGAAGAACCGCTTAGTCAGAGTTTGAAGCGCAAAATTTCTAACGTGTGTGACGTTCCTGAAGCAAATGTCATTAACGCAGCCGATGCGCGCAACATTTATGAGCTTCCCATCATCTTGCACGAAGAAGGCCTCGATGTTGTTGCTTGCGATACTTTGCGTTTAGAAACAGAACTCGATCTTTCATCTTGGGAGAATTTCGTAGAGCGCGTCGAAAATTCAGTACGTCCCGTTCGTATTGGTCTCATCGGAAAATACGTTGAATTGCAAGATGCGTATCTTTCCGTGGTGGAAAGTTTGAAGCACGCTGGTTTTCATCACGGAGCAAAAGTTGAACTGGAATGGATTCAGGCCGAAGAAGTGGAAGGCCTCCTCACCGCAGGGCGCGTCAGCGATCTCGATGGCATCGTGATTCCTGGTGGCTTTGGTGGGCGTGGCGTTGAAGGAAAGATTGCTGCCGCTCAATACGCTCGCGAGAACAATTTGCCATGTCTTGGTTTGTGCTTGGGAATGCAGGTCATGACCATTGAGTTTGCACGGCACGTATTGGGTTTAACTCAAGCAAACTCAACAGAATTTGATCCGTCAACCACCGCCCCAGTCATCGATCTCATGCACTATCAGCGCGAGGTATCGAATAAGGGCGGCACCATGCGTTTGGGCGCTTACTACGCAGTGTTGACTCCAGGGTCTCAGGTGGCAGCAATGTATGGCGAGCCCGTGGTGAGTGAACGTCACCGCCATCGCTATGAGTTCAACGCGCAATTCCGTAGTCGCTTTGAAGAGAACGGTTTTTTGTGCAGCGGTACGTCTCCCGACAAGCGTCTTGTCGAATTTATTGAACTCACCGATCATCTATTCTGGGTCGGAACTCAGGCGCATCCAGAATTTAAGAGTCGCCCAGACCGCGCGCACCCTTTGTTCATCGGTCTCATTAATGCTGCTTTGAACTACCGCGAAAGTTCATTGAGCGCCTCGTCTACATCGCAGCGCTAAAACATGGGATTCGTCTCACGGTCGCAAAAGCTATTGCATCAGTGGGCAGTATGGACTCTCGTTGAAGATCATTTAGAAGACCCTTCCGGCGCAACGTTTGTTCGTACCTATGTCGATTCCCCAGGAGCCGTTGGGGTGGTGGTGCTGCATGTGAATTCGCTTGCAGAACTCAAAGGCGCACAACTCTCAGAGGTAAAAACAACTTTGGTGTGTCAGTTCCGTGCGCCCTTTGGAAAAGAACTATGGGAAATACCTGCAGGAATGCGCGACGTCGACAGCGAACCTCCGGAGGTGACTGCGCATCGCGAACTGGCAGAAGAAGCAGGGCTAGAAGCCTCTGTACTTGTGCGGTTGGGTTCCATGGCGTCTGCGCCTGGTATTACGAATTCAATGGTGGAAATTTTCGCTGCATGCGGGTTGCGTGAGGTGCCCATCGATCGACACGGCCCGGAAGAAGAACACATGCAGGTGAGGGTGGTCACGGTGGCTGAAGCGCTTGAGGAAGTACGCCGTGGGGAAATCACCGACGCGAAGACCATCATTGGTCTGCAGTGGGTGAGGGATCTCCTCTGAAAAACGTCGAGGTGTCCGACGTCGTCTTTCCCGAAGTCGCTGAAGAGTTCTTCAATTGGCTTGTAGTAGAGCGTGGGCGGGCGGCAAATACCGTTGAGGCGTATCGGCGCGATATTGCGCAATACCTTTTGTACCTGAGCGACAAGCGGTCGAGCCTCATGAAAGCGCAAGTGGAAGACGTAGAGAATTTTCTCACGAAGCGGTTGGAGAATGGGGCGGCGAAGTCGAGTCTGGCCCGACAGTTCTCTGCACTACGAATGTTGCACAGATTCATGGTGGAGGAACGCTTTCGTAAAGATGACCCAGCGGTGATGGCGGAGGGTGTAGGTAAACCGGCCGGTATACCAAAGCCTCTCAGTGAAGATGAAATGACTCTCCTCATTGGTTCAGTTGTGGGCGATGAACCTCGCCAACTGCGCGACCGAGCAGTACTTGAATTTCTCTATGCAACAGGTGCCCGCGTATCTGAAGTATGTGGGCTCAATTTGTCTGATCTCGATATGGAGTCTTCACTGGTGCGACTCTTGGGAAAAGGTTCGAAAGAACGTGTTGTTCCCTTTGGATCAATTGCGCACGGTGCACTTGGTCAGTGGCTGGCATCGGGGCGTTACGCATTAGAACCTACTCAGTGGCGACGCAGAGACGACGCTCAAGCAGTATTTCTCGCCAACCGCGGAGCACGTATTAGCCGCCAAGTGATATTCAACATCGTAAGAGAAGCTGGATTACGAGCAAAGATTGATCGAGATATTTCGCCCCACGCTCTGCGTCATTCATGTGCAACGCATCTGCTCGACCATGGGGCAGACCTGCGTATTGTGCAAGAGATGCTGGGTCACGCCTCCATCTCCACAACTCAGGTGTACACCCGCGTATCGCAAGAACGTCTGTGGCAGGTGTACGGCGCATCACATCCAAGAGCGCGGCACTAGATGACTCTTCACATAGTGCACCTCTACAAACGCTGGAGAGGAATGGGAAAGAGCCTGGGAGTGGTGTCGGCTAACGACCTTGCTGACGTTCAAGAATTATTGAGCGAAGCAGAGTTTCGTCTGTGGTGTGCCATGGTTGTCGCAGACCAAGTGCATTCACTTCAGGTCTTGCGTATTTTTGAGTGTCTAGAGCCACATGCACAACGCTTCGACAAATGTGCAGCATTGCTTCACGACGTAGCTAAAGCAATATCTCCAATGACCAGAATGGAACGGTCTCTCGCAACGTTAGGAAGTTTTCGCCGCGAGCGTTGGCGGTGGTACCGCCGGCATGAAGAAATGGGAGTGAATGCACTGCTGAAGGTGGGCTCTCATCAGCGCACCATTGACCTCGTGCGTCGCAGTGCTCAAGATGATGTTGCTTTGCATCTGTATGCAGCAGATGACTCGGTGTAATTATTCAGGCAGAAAGCCCACTGCATTTTTTGCTCGAGCAACAGTAGCGCTTGCAACAACGCGAGCTTTATCTGCACCTACGCGCAAGAGGCGTTGCAGTTCACCGCGGTCGTTCATTAACTCTGTGTATCGAGCCTGAATGGGGCTTATCATGGCGCAAACTGCTTCACCTGCGTCTACTTTGAGTGCACCGTATTGAGTGTAAGAATTTGCAAGATCTTGTGGCTTTTGTCCGGTCGCTGCCGACAAGATATCGAGCAAGTTAGCAATGCCAGGTTTGGTGTCGCGATCGTAAGCCACTACATTGTCACTATCGGTGACGGCACGTTTGAACTTCTTCATGATTGAGGCTGGGTCATCGAGAAGATAGATGCAGCCAGCTTCATTGGTTGTCGATTTTGACATCTTGTTCGTTGGTTCTTGAAGGTCCATGACTCGCGCACCAAGTGCGGGTGTCACCGCCTTTGGCAAAACAAATGTTTCACCGAAACGATGATTGAATCGCATCGCAATATCGCGCGTAATTTCAATGTGTTGCTTTTGGTCATCGCCCACTGGCACTTCATCGGCGTCGTACAACAAAATGTCAGCTGCTTGGAGCGCTGGGTATGTAAAGAGACCCGCAGAGACAAATTCTGCCTCGCGCTTTTGCGACTTGTCTTTGAACTGTGTCATTCGCGACAACTCACCGTATGAGACTGTGCATTCCATCATCCAAGAAAGAGTTGTGTGCTCAACAACATGGCTTTGTACGAAAACTGTTGCTACTTCGGGGTCGAGACCAACGGCAAAGAGCATTGCGGCTAATTCGAGCGTGTTTTGGCCAAGTACCCCTGGCGACTCGGTCACGGTGAAGGCGTGGAGGTCGACGATTCCGTGAAATACGTCATTTTGATGTTGTCCGTTCACCCACTGTTGGAGGGCTCCTAGGTAATTGCCCAGATGAACAGCGCCGGTTGGTTGGATGCAAGATAAGACACGAGCCACGGGCGGACTGTAGTCGTCGAAAGGGGTCTCTGGCGAGTATGTTTTCAGATGTGAGTTATGACGTCTCTACGGCCGTATTTGAGGGCCCATTCGACCTCCTCTTGCACCTCATTTTGAGGGAGCAGGTCGATATCCATGAAGTCTCACTCAGCACCATTGTCGATGCCTATCTCACAGAAATTGAGAAAATGCAGGAACTTGACCTCGATATTGCCACTGAGTTCCTGCTCATTGCTTCCACGTTGGTTGAACTCAAGGCGCGGCGCTTGTTGCCCGGCAAAGAGAACATCGACCTCGACGAAGAATTCGCCTTGTGGGAAGAGCGCGACCTTTTGCTCGCACGTCTCCTCGAATGTAAAACCTTTAAAGACGTGTCGTTGGTATTCCAGCAATTGGCAGACCTCGCCGACCGAGCATTTCCTCGTACCACAGGGCCCGATGAGAGGTTCTCTGGTTTGCTTCTCGATTTGATGGAAGGCGTTACTCCTCAAAAGCTGCACAAAGCTATTTTGAAAGCCCTCGCACCGAAGCCAGAACCGCATATCGATCTCTTCCACGTAGCGCCGGTTCGGTTAAGCGTTTCTGAGGCGGTTAGTGAATTGATGAACTCATTGCCAAGCATGAAGGCCATCACCTTCCGCAATCTCACTCGCGGCCATGAAGTGCGACTCGAAGTGGTGGTGCGGTTCCTTGCAATTTTGGAAATCTATAAGCAAGGTTTCATTGAACTCAGCCAAGACGATCGCTTCGGTGATATTGAAATCCACTGGATTGGTGATGAAGGTTTCGCCTCCGTCAATTCATTCTCTATCGACGACTATGAAGGTTAAGTAGAAAGTTTCTCATGTCAGACGAATTGCTCAATATGAACGACGATGCTTCATTCATCACGCCCGAAATTATTCGGGCGATGGAAGGCATTTTGATGGTGGCTATTGAGCCAGTTCCTGGCGAATTGTTAGCGCAATTATTCGAAGTTCCTGTCTCTATTGTTGAAGAGATGGCCGCACAATTGAGTGCAGTGTATGAAGAGGCCGGACATGGCTTTCAACTCATCCAAGTTGCAGGTGGATACCGCTTTCAAAGCCACCCGGCAGTTTCTGCATATGTAGAACGTTTTGTGCTCGATGGGCAGCGCGCTCGTTTGTCGGCTGCGGCTCTTGAAACTCTCGCAATCGTTGCCTACAAGCAGCCCATTTCACGCTTGCAAATAGCTTCAGTGCGTGGTGTCGACCCCGACGCTGTGTTGCGCACTTTGCACTCACGTGGCTATGTAGAGCATCGCGGCAACGACGATGGTCCTGGCCAGGCAGTGCTGTGGGGAACCACGCCACTCTTTCTCGAGAAACTAGGTATCAACTCACTTGGCGAGTTGCCGCCTCTAGCTGAGTTCGTTCCCGATGCGAGTGTTGTTGAAGCTCTGGAAAACACCTTGCGCATTTCTCCGCTCGATGATGCAGGCTCCGCGCCAGATCAAAATCTGTGACGGAAATGCCAGATCATCCTCAGCACGAAGACGCTGAATTGCATGAGGGTGAACGCCTGCAGAAAATCCTCGCAGCTTTAGGGTGGGGAAGCAGGCGAGTATGCGAAGACCTCATCATTGAAGAGAGGGTGACGGTCAACAACGAAATCGCTATTCTCGGTCGTCGTGTCGACCCTCTAGTCGATTTGATCTGTGTTGATGGAGCACCCGTGGGTGCTCGACCTGACTTCGTTTATTACTTGTTGAACAAACCGCAGGGGGTCATCTGCAGCGCCAGTGACCCGCAAGGACGTGAGACCGTTATTGATTTGGTTCCCAGTGAACCTCGCGTCTTTTCGGTTGGCCGATTGGATTTCGACACAGAGGGTCTTTTGTTGCTCACCAACGATGGTGTGTTGACGCAATTTCTCACGCATCCGAGTCAGGGCGTGGAAAAAGAATATTTGGTGATGCTGTTCGGCTCGCCGCGTTTGTCCGATAAAGCTTTGCGTAAGTTGCGTATTGGAGTTGAACTTGAAGATGGGGTTACCGCTCCAGCAAAAGTGAGTCAACGAAGTGATAACACGGTCACCGTCGTTATTCACGAAGGGCGCAATCGTCAGGTGCGTCGAATGTTTGAGGCCATTGGTGAAGAGGTGGAGCGTTTGGTGCGTGTTCGCATTGGGCCACTCATGGATTCCAAACTGAAGCCAGGCGTGTGGCGAGACCTCACTCTTGCCGAGCGCAAATCACTCAGTGAATTTATGTCGAAATCATCTCGGCGCTAGATACCTCAATCGCTAGAGTGGTGACGTGTCGGTACAGAAAAGCGTCAATATTGTGGGCCTTGGCACTTCAGTTTGGCTACATTTCTGCAGTTGGGCTCGATGCCGATGCCCTCATCACTTTTGTATCGGTGCCCGTTTCGCAACTCGTCACGGAAGTGGAAGAGGCACTGCGGGCAACCAAGGGAATAGTCACCGATGTCGGCAGTGTGAAGGCTCCCGTCGTGCAAGCGATTTCAGACTCTCGATTCGTCGGCGGCCACCCGATGGCTGGCTCAGAATTAGAAGGTATTCAAGGCGCAGATGCTGAGTTGTTTGAGGGCGCTACATGGATCCTCACACCAACTGATTCCACAGACGACAAGGTATTTTCTGAAGTGGCCTCCATCGTCCAATTGATGGGCGCCAACATTCTCGCTGTGACGGCAGAGCATCATGATCGACTCATCGCTGTAGTGAGCCATGTTCCACATTTGGCGGCAGCAACTCTGATGAGTGTTGCCGATGCGCGATCTGAAGAGCATGCCTCGGTCTTGCGAATGGCGGCAGGTGGCTTTCGAGACATGACGCGTATTGCATCGAGCAAGCCCGGTATCTGGCTCGATATTTGTCGTGAAAATCGTGTGGCTATTTTAGAAACGCTCGATGACTTCATCGCAGAGTTGGGCCAGTTGCGCGCCATTATCGATGGTACGAAAACAGGTGAACTCGAATCGTTTCTCTCCAAGGCAAGAAAGGCTCGTTCCCATCTGCCAGCCCGCGTGCGCTCTTTGGAAGATGTCGAAGAAGTGCGGATCCCCATTCCCGATCGTCCGGGTGCAGCCGCAGAAATCTTTACGCTTGCTGCTGCGCTCAATGTCAACTTGGCAAGTTTTGAAGTGGTGCATTCAGCTGAAGGAGAACGAGGTGTTGCCATCGTCCTTGTCGATCGGTCGCAAGTGGAATTATTGCGCGGTGGTCTCATAGGCCGTGGCTTCAAGCCGGGTCGTTAGTGTGTCTGTTCTTCGCCTAGATACAGCAAGTGGTCCGCTCCATTGTGAGGTTGCTGTTCCTGGGTCGAAGAGCATTGCAAACAGGGCTCTCATCTGCGCTGCATTAGCTGGAGCTGGGTCTCGCGTTACGAATGTGCCAGATGGCGACGACACGGTCGCAATGCTCGATGCGTTACGAATATTGGGTGTGGCTGTTTCGCAAGATCAAGAAGGCGTGAGTTTCACTTCTGCACTCGACTATGAAAATGCCGAAGAGGTGAGTGTTCATGCAGCTTTAGCGGGTACATCATCTCGATTCCTTACTGCTTTAGGCGCTTTACGCAGAGGAAATACGCAAATAGATGGGTTCGAAGCATTGCGCCAGCGTCCAATGCGTGACCTACACATTGCTCTTCGAGATCTTGGTGTAAATGTGGCAAGCGAGCTGAGTGAATACTCGCTGCCGGTTGTTGTGAATGGTGAACATGCACATGGTGGCGAACTCAATTTATCTAGTTCGGTTTCTAGCCAGTTCTCCAGTGCAATTCTGCTGATTGCTCCCTATCTGAGTAGCGGTCTCATATTGAACATCAATGGTGAGCGTGTTTCAGAGTCGTACGTGATGATGACTGTAGAAGTGATGAGGGCATTCGGAGCAGATGTGTCTGTTGATGTTCAAGAAGAGAAGCTTCTGCGTATTCGTGTGCAGCCGGGGAAATATGTGGCTACTCAATATTTCGTTGAACCCGATGCCTCGTCGGCTTCATATCCGCTTGCTGCGGTGGCGATTTGTGGCGGCGAAGTGTTTATTGCGGGTATGAAACAGGACTCAATTCAAGGAGACACAGGCTTCGTTTCCCTCATGATGAATATGGGATGCGAAGCTCGCTGGACCAACGAAGGCGCATATCTATCACGTGATCCTCATATGGCGCTGCAGGGTCTCTCGGTTGATCTCAAAGATATGTCCGACCTAGTACCCACCGTTGTGGCAGTTGCTCTCTTTGCACAGGGGCCAAGCACAATTACTGGGGTGGGGTTCATTCGCAATAAAGAAAGCGACAGACTCGGCGACTTAGCAAAAGAACTGCACAAATGCGGTGCCAAAGTCAGCGTGCTCGATGACGGCTTGGAAATCTCGCCACACCTGCTTCATGGTGCCACTCTTGCTACTCATCATGATCACCGGTTGGCCATGGCATTTGGTTTGGTGGCGCTGCAAGTTCCCGAAGTTTTGGTGGAAGAGCCTGACGTGGTCTCGAAGAGTTGGCCCATGTACTGGGAAGTGCGCGAGCAAATGTTACGGTCGTGTCGTGAGTGATGATCTAGCGAGTTCTTGGGTTGCTCAGGCTGGGCAGAATGCTTCGGTTCAAGGGGCAAATACCGTCGTGGCCTTCGACTTCGATGGAACGCTCACTGTTCGCGACACCGTGTGGCCTTTCATTTCGCTCTTGGTTCCCAAGCGCAAGGTTCTGAAGGTTTTCGCAGCCGATTTTGCTCGTAATTTGCGTGCCGTCGTGGGGCGTGATCGTGACTACTTGAAACTGAATGTTCTCGCGAAAGCTCTTGAAGGAATATCGGCAGAGAGAGTCAACCGTATTGCCGAGATCTATGCAGATCACGTCTTAGACAACTGGATGCGGTCTGATACCTGTACGCGCTTGAGGTGGCACCAAAAGGCGGGTCACACGGTGGTTCTGGTGTCTGCATCTTTTGAGAGTTATCTGCGCCCTGTCGCTCGGCGAATTGGTATTGATCATGTTCTCGCAACCCGACTCGAAGTTGTCGCCGACGCTGCAGGAGACGATCGCTTGAGCGGACACCTATCTGGGGAAAATTGCCGGGGAGTTGAGAAGATCCAGCGTTTTCGTGAATGGGCTGCAGCTCAGCCTGGCATGGTTTTTCGATATGCCTACGGAGATTCTTCTGGCGATCAAGAATTACTTCATGCAGCCGGTGAAGCAATTTGGGTAAAGCATGAAACCCTCCAACCTGCGCCTTGACTTTTTGTATAAACCGATTCCTGCACGGCTGCCTCAAGGGAAGTCTGAACAGGTAGAGAAACTGAGACTCGCAATTCTCGAAGCCCATCGCACAGCCGTTGAGAAGGGGGATCCTGTCTACATCGACCCCATCACGCGGCGCAGTGTGATGACAGCTGCTTTTTTGGCCTCGCGAGGAACTTGTTGCACGAGCGGTTGTAGACATTGTCCATACGAGTGCTAAGCGGCTACGTTTGTAGAGTCGCGCGGTAAAAGCCGCCTCATACATCTAGGAGCAAATGTGTCGCAACAGCGAGAGATCCTCACGTGGGAAGGTTTCGGGGTCGCGTCGCATGATCTCGCACTGAAGATTGCTGCTAGCGGTTTTGAGCCCGACATGATTTTAGCGATTGCTCGCGGAGGCTTATTCCTTGCTGGAGCCCTTGGCTATTCACTCGCAGTGAAAAACACCTA
>JAPKZV010000263.1 GCA_026393585.1 Actinomycetota bacterium | reverse complement strand
CCAGTGGTTTTTTGGTTTTGGGCACCTGGTTGAGGCACTTGCAATAGAGAAGCCCCCTCGGTCGAGGAGGTCAGCAAAAAGTTCAGCGGAAAGGTTCGCATTGTCGGTGTTGCCTGGAATGGAAACGACGATTCATACCTCAACTTCATTGATCGTCATTCGTTGACCTTTGACAATCTTGACGATACTTCGGCCCAGATATTCAGCGAATACGACGTTCCATCTCAACCTGCGTGGGCCTTCATGAAGCAAGATGGAACAGTTGACACACGAATGGGCGTCATCCCGCAAGATGAATTAGTCAGCTTGCTCGAGAATTTGTAAGTCCCGCCGCTTCAACCTTCACGTCGCACAATGGGTTGATCTCAATTACTGTGGTTCCATGCTCAAGAACGGCTCCCCTTCACCAGCTATTGATCTCCTTGACCAGAATGGAAAGCCATTCTCTCTGGCGCCGATACCGAGAAAGTTGTGGCCAAAGCATTCAAAGTGTGGAAGAAGAAGATGCTTTACGGGCGTGAATACATGGGAATTGAACGCTCTGCATTCCTAATTCAGAATGGCATCATTCTTCAGGCTTGGTACAAAATCTCACCCAAAGATACGCCCATCAAATTGCTCGAAGCACTTGGGAAGTAGTTCCTGCTGCTCATGATGAGCGATTGCGTGCTGGCAAGAATTTCCACGCGCACAACGAACCAACAAAGGCGACTCCGGCACCGACAAATACTGCCGCGTGAAAGCCGTGCATGAATGCTTCACTCACCGCTTGACGTACAGCTTCTGTGGCTTCGGGAGTTGGTGCCATTTCCGCAACTGCAAAACCAGCTCCTGCTGATTCTTTGGCGATAGCCACTGCGTCGGCTGGCATCCCGAAATTCGCGATGAGCTCACCGAGTTTGGGTCCATACAAAGATGCAAAAACCGAACCGCTGATGGCGACTCCAAGCGTCCCACCCACTTCTCGACTCACGTCGTTAATAGCCGAACCAACGCCAGCACGCTCGGCTGGTAATGAACCCATGACTGCATCTGTCGATGGCGAAGTCACCAGACCAAGGCCAGTTGCCAAGAACAACATGCCTATAACAACTGGACCCCAATAAGGAACATCGGCACCGCTGAAACCAATGACCACGAGGCCGATTGACATGTTGAGTAGACCGTGCGCCACAACACGTTTGGTTCCAAATTTCAATGCAAGTCGGGCAGCAATCGGCGATGTAATTCCTGCTCCAAATGCAAATGGCAAAGTGTGCAGTCCCGAAGAGAGGGTGCTGTACCCGCGTACAAATTGAAAATACTGAGTAACTAAGAACGTAAATCCGAAGAGAACAAAGAAAGCTGCGCCAATTGACCCAGTTGCAGCTGAAATACGCGCATTACGAAAAACGCGAACATCAAGCAAGGGTTCATGCGCCTTCAATTCACACCAAATGAAGATGGCGAACAGTGCTGCAGTTGCAACGAATGAAACGAGTGTGCGTCCACTCATCCAACCTTGGTGCGGCGCCTCAATGACGGTGAAGACTAAAAGTCCGACCATTGCAATCGAAAGAATGAAACCTTTCATGTCAATGGCTCGTGGGTTCGGATCTTTGGATGAAGGAATCAAGAGTGCACCAAGAGTTAATGCGATGACACCGACAGGCAAGTTCACGAAAAAGACCGAGCCCCAATAAAAATGTTCCAATAAAACTCCGCCAGTGATTGGCCCGAATGCAACCGCAACACCAGAGACCGCCGACCACACACCAATCGCTTTCGCTCGCTCAATGGGATCGCGGAAAATGTCAATCACGATTGCAAGGGTTGCGGGGAAGATCGCCGCTGCACCAACACCCATCGCTCCACGCGCAATGATCAGGCTTGATGTCGACTGCGCGAATGACGCCCACACTGAACACGCCACAAAGGCAACCATTCCGAACTGCATGACACCTTTACGACCGAGACGGTCACCCAAGGCTCCAAATGCCAACAGCAAACAAGCAAAGACCAATGAGTACGAGTCGACAATCCATTGCAAACCGCTCGTTGAGGCCCCCAGTTCACGAGACAAAGTGGGCAACGCCACATTGATGATGAGGTTGTCGACGACGACCATGAACAAACTGATGCAGAGCACCGGCAAAATCAGCCAGCGGCGTTTTTGCACAACAGGATTGGGATGAATATTCATACTTGACACTGTCTAG
>JAPKZV010000236.1:907-2978 GCA_026393585.1 Actinomycetota bacterium | reverse complement strand
TTCTGCTCGCAGAAAATCGAGCACAAACTTGCGGTCGTCCACAATGGGGTACACCTCGGGGTCGAGACGTGGGAAAACGTAGAGCGCACCCTTTGGCTCGACACAAGAAACCCCAGGAATACTGCGCAAAGTGTTGACTGCGGCATCACGTTGTTCAAGTAAACGCCCACCAGGAAGCACAAGATCACGAATGCTTTGACGACCACCTAATGCGGTTTGAATTGCGTGTTGTGCTGGAACGTTGGCACAGAGTCGCATGTTGGTGAGCATGCTGATGCCTTCAATGTAACTTGTGGCATGTCGACGTGGGCCCGTCATGACCATCCAACCCGACCGGAAGCCTGCAAGGCGATATGCCTTCGACAAACCATTAAAGGTGATGGTGAATACATCGGGAGCAATGACGGCAAAGGTGGTGTGCACAGCGTCGTCGTACAGAATCTTGTCGTAAATTTCATCGGCCATCACAATGAGACCGTGCTCCACTGCGAGGTCGGCAATTTTCCGCAACACTTCAGGGCTATACACAGCACCCGTTGGGTTGTTGGGATTGATGATGACAATTGCTTTGGTGCGCTTTGTAATTTTCGAGCGCATATCTTCAATGTCAGGCATCCAACCGCTCGACTCATCGCACAAATAATGCACGGGCTTGCCACCCGACAAACTAGTTGCAGCGGTCCACAACGGGTAGTCGGGAGCTGGGATGAGCACTTCGTCGCCTTCGTCGAGCAGCGCATTGAGAGCAACCTGAATGAGTTCGCTCACGCCATTTCCTAGCCACACATCATCAACATCGGTGATGTCGATGCCGCGTTCTTGGTAATGCTGAACAATGGCCGTGCGAGCAGATACCAAGCCCTGTGAATCAGAATAGCCCTGCGACGTGGGCAAGTTACGCACTACCTCCACCAAAATTTCTGGCGGCGTCTCGAACCCGAAGGGCTGCGGGTTGCCAATATTCAATTTGATGATGCGGTGACCCTGGGCCTCAAGGCGCTTGGCCTCATCGAGCACTGGGCCACGGATGTCGTACAACACATTGGCCAATTTGTGAGATTGCATGATGTCTTTTGGCATGGTGTGTTTCCTTATAGGGGCGTTCAATGTCTCCCCTCACACTACGTCAGGCACTTCTCAAAATGCCCCTTATTTATGCCGCTGAGGTTTCGAGGAACTCCACCCAGTTGCCATCGGGGTCTTCCACCATGGCGATGGTGACCCCTGGGCGAATGGTGACGGGCGCTATGGCCACGTTGTAGCCAGCGGCTGCGCACTTATCGGAAATTTCCTGCAAATTGGTGACATACATCGTGAAATAGCGATATCCAAGGGCGCCAGTAATGCCACCTTTTGCCGCACCTGACAAATCGCCAGCTGCGTGAATGATTTTGAGAAGCGAGGTGCCACACAAGAGTCGGTACATTTTTGCTCCACCTGGCATGGGCATTTCACCTTGCAAAGGGAAGCCCAAAAGATCGCGGTAAAAGGCCAGTGCCTTGTCGGCATCGCTCACCACAATGCCAAGGTCGATGGAGTCTTTTGAAAGCTGCACAAGAGTCATGGGTCAACCTTAGGCGTTGAGCGCTTGCGCTAATTGCTCGAGAGTTACTTCCATATTTGCCTTGTTATGGCTTGCCCTATCTGAGACTCCACTGACCAACTTGCCCAACTTGTCTTGCCATGTCTTTCGGTGGTCAACCCAACTATGTGTGACACGTGAGCCGCTTGCTGTTGGTTCAATTTCAAAAACCCAGTCACACCAATTTGCACCCATCACGGTGAGGGCAAAGGAAAACTTGCGTGGCTCATCACAGGCATTCACTACCACTTTTGTATTCCAAGATTTCTTACCGTTTTTATTTTTTCCAGCAAAGTGTGCACCTACAGCAGCACCTGTTGCACCTTTTACCCAAGTACCACCGCGGTTTTCAGGCGACCACTCACCCATTCGTGGAAGATCGGTAATGAGTTTCCACACTTCTTCTGGCGTTGCTGAAACATCACGCGAAACTGAGACGGGAGTAGATGACATTTACTCATTATGCCATAAGTGGCATCACCATAATTT
>JAPKZV010000236.1:0-880 GCA_026393585.1 Actinomycetota bacterium | reverse complement strand
TGATCTGCTTGCGACAGATCGCTAAACGCCTGAGCGATGTCATTCAGGCCCACTTGACCAGTCACCATCGGCGAAACATCAATAGTGCCTTCAGCAATGAGGTGCATCGCTTGTTCAAATTCTTGAGGGCTATAAGTAACTACAAACTGCAATGTGAGTTCTTTCAGCACGCCAAAAACTGGTTGGAACGTGTCGGGCTCCATACATAAACCAACAACAACTATTTTCGTTTCACGCGGCACATCACGCATCACGGTATTGATAAGGCCCGGCACTCCTACTGCTTCAAACACAACGAGAGCCTGCTTGCCATCGTGTTGTTGCCACGCCGAGACAACATCTTGCTCTCTTGGGTCAACCACAAGATCGGCTCCCATCTGTGCAGCTATTGCACGCCTTGCTGGAGAGTAATCGGAAGCAATGACTGGCGAAATGCCTATGTTTTTTAAGCATGCAATGAGCGTGAGCCCGACCGGACCACAACCAATAACGACAGCACTTTGACCTTGCTGAATGCCCGAGGCATTTACTGCATGCAGACCTACAGCAAGTGGTTCGGTGAGCGCTGCATTCACTGCAATGACACCCGTAGGTACGGGAACAAGGAGTTCATTTGATAGCACCATGCGCTCGCCGTAGGCACCTGCAACGCTGTTAGAAAACGAGAGACTCTGGCGTTCTCCGTTGCGCATGAGTACAGGCATCGAGGTAACGAGCGTTCCTGGTTTCGGCCCCGTTGTGCGTGGACCCCACTCTAAAACTTCTGCACAAAACTCATGTCCCATATGCACGTCACGAGTGAGGTCGACTGGTGGACGTTTGGTGACACCATTCATTTCGCTCGTCAAGGCAAGAAAGTTTGCACCATGATGCACAAAAT
>JAPKZV010000106.1 GCA_026393585.1 Actinomycetota bacterium | reverse complement strand
CTGGACCACCACTGCCGAATATCTCGATGCGCTCGATGGCACTCTCATGCCGAATGCCGGCTTCCTTGTTGGCCACAGTGCATTGCGCCGTGTAGTCATGCACGATGCTGCCAACCAACGTGAAGCAACCGACGAAGAAATTGAAGCAATGTGCAACTTGTTGCGCGATGGTTTGCGTGCAGGTGGCATGGGCTTTTCTTCCACATGGTCACCAAGTCATAACGACCACACGGGTGTTCCTGTTCCGTCGCGTCACGGTTCACGTAAAGAACTCATCGCACTTTGCGCAGTAGTTGAAGAGTTCCCCGGCACCACGCTCGAATTCATTCCTGCTGTTGGTGAATTTGCTCAAGAGACCTTTGAACTCATGGGCGACATGAGTGCCGCGGCAAACCGTCCGTTGAACTGGAACTTGTTGCAGGTGTATGCCCAGAACTGGGACCTTGTTCAACACCAGTTGAAAGGGTTCGATATTGCTGCTGAGCGTGGTGGCAAAGTTATTGCACTCACCTTGCCCGATACCTTCCGTATTCGTTTGAACTTCAAGAGCGGTTTTATTCTCGACATTTTGAACGGTTGGGACGAACTGATGGCGCTTCCCGACGATGTGAAGCTCACCATGATGCGCGACCCGAAGGGTCGTGAAGAAATGAATCGTTTGGCGCAAAGCACGCAGGGCCCCACTCGTTCAATTGGTAACTGGGGTGCATATATTTTGCTCGAAACCTTTACCGACAAGTGGCAGAAATACGCTGGCCGCCTCATTGGCGACATTGCAAAAGAACTCAAGGTTGAGCCATGGGATCTCCTCATCGACATTGTCATCGACGACAATTTGCGTACGGTTATTGCCAACCAAGACAAAGGTCAAGATACGGCAACATGGAAGCGTCGTGTTGAAGTGTGGCGTGACGAGCGTGCCATTGTTGGCGCAAGTGACGCTGGTGCTCACCTCGACATGATTGACAGTTTCGCTTTTTCTACCACGCTCATAGCTCGTGCTGTGCGTGATGAAAAACTCATGGACCTAGAAGAAGCGGTGTACCACCTCACCGAGCAGCCAGCGCGTTTGTACGGGTTGCGCAACCGTGGTCGTATTGAAGTGGGTTATTGCGCCGACGTTGTGGTGCTCGACCCACTCACCGTTGGCCCTGGCCCTGTGTACACAAAGTTCGATATGCCAGCTGGCGCCGGACGCGTGTATGGGGAAGCTGAAGGAATTAACCACGTACTCATCAACGGTGTTGAAGCCGTACGTAATGGCGAAATCCTCACTTCACGACCCGGAACCTTGTTGCGCTCGGGTCGCGATACCGACACCGTTACTGCTCGCTAAAGAGTTTTTGGTCACAAATTCGCTATTGGTGACGCTGCGTCGCCTAGGTTGCATGTCGTGATGCGACTTGATGCGGCCACAGTACTTCTGCAATGGGCGAGTGGAGGTCTGCTTTTTTGCTGGCTAACGACCCGCAATAGCGAAATCGGCCGAGGCTATACGTGGCTCTTGCATGGCGTGTTCGCAACAATGGCTGCGGGCGCATTTGCCTGCGGGCTTACCTTGGGTGTGGTGCCTGTACGCGAAGGTGCGTCGTTGGTCGTTGCGTTACTTGCACTTCTCACATTGCGTAAGACCCCTCCTCATCGCTTGCTTCTTGCGCCACTCATTGGTGGCATTGGTGTTGTTGCTGGGGCGCTCGATGTTGCGAGCGGCCTTGGCGATTCACTGTTGGCATCATTTCGTGTTGTGATTGGCGCAATGTTCCTGGGTGCCATTACCGATGCCATGCTCCTGGGTCACTGGTATTTGGTGCAACCAGGAATGCCGCGCAAGCTTCTCAACGACCTTGTTGACGTCATGTACTGGGCGCTACCGCTGGAAGTGCTCGCAATGCTGTTGCCCACGGGAATGGTGAGCGTTATTAACGGCTCTATTGATGACGGCTGGAATGGCACTCTGGGCTGGTTCTGGATTGCCTGTGTGGTTGCAACGGCTGCCTTAGTGGTGGTCACCAAGGCAGCGCTAAAAGAACGCAGCTATTCAGCAGTCATGGCAGCAACGGGGCTCTTGTATTTGGCAATTCTCACTGCTTTTGGTGTTGATCTTGTTGCACGTGCTGTTCTTGCTGGCTAGGAACTTCGCTCACAGTTTTTCTTCGCCTGCCTTCAACATCTAGCGTTAGCGGAATGGAAGCTTTCCCTCGCACGATTTTTGATGATGTCCACCAGCAGTTCCGCTCTACTTTTCGTTCATGGCTCGACAATGAAGTAGTGCCACATCATGAAGAGTGGGAAAAAGCAGGCATTACACCTCGCGAGTTGTGGCTCAATGCTGGCAAGCAAGGCTTCCTTGGTCTCAATGTTCCCGAGGCATACGGTGGCGGCGATACCGACGACTATCACTTCGCGGCAATCATGGCTGAAGAAATTGGTGCCACCGGTGTCATTGGTAGTGCCAACGGAATCACATTGCACAACGACATTGTGTTGCCGTACTTCTTGGGTCTTGCCAACGAAGAACAACGCGCACGTTTCTTGCCCGGCATGGTTACTGGTGAAGTGATTGGCGCATTAGGAATTACCGAGCCCAATACGGGAAGCGATGTCGCTGGCATTCGCACGACGGGTCTCAAAAAGGGTGGTGCATTCATTGTGAATGGCGCCAAAACTTTTATCTCCAATGGCATTAACAGCGATGTGGTCATTGTGGTGTGTCGCACCGACCCCGAAAAAGGCCATCGTGGTATTTCGTTGCTTCTTGTAGAGCGGGGCATGAAGGGTTTTGAACGTGGTCGCAACCTCGACAAGTTGGGGATGCATGCTCAAGACACTGCAGAGTTGTTCTTTTCCGATGTTGAAGTTCCTGCGGAAAACCTCCTCGGTGAGGAGGGCAATGGTTTCGTGTACCTCATGACCAATCTTGCTCAAGAGCGCCTCGGTATTGCTGTTGGCGCTGTTGCAGTTGCCGATGCAGCATTGCACTGGACTCTCGATTACACCAAAGAACGCAAAGCCTTTGGTCAATCCATTTCGCAATTCCAAAACAGCAAGTTCCTTCTTGCTGAACTTGCAACAGAAGTGCAAATTGCGCGGGTGTATGTAGACCGGTGTGTAGAACTGCACTGTGAAGGCAAGCTTTCGGCAGAACAAGCAGCAGCGGCGAAGTTCTGGACCACTGAACTACAAAACAAAGTGGTCGACCGTTGCTTGCAGTTGCACGGCGGTTATGGCTACATGATGGAATACCCCATCGCACGAGCCTGGGCCGACAGCCGCATTCAAACTATTTACGGTGGCACCACCGAAATTATGAAAGAAATTGTGGGTCGTTCAATTACGAAATAGCACCGATAGAGCGCAAGTGCGCTGCATCGAGGCCAAGTTCGCTCACAATTTCATCGCTGTGTTCTCCCACCATTGGGGCTGGGCGGCTCACGCGAAGCTTGGTGTCGGAAAAGACAACTGCCGGGCGTACTTCACGCATGTTTCCTGCAGTGTGGTGTGCTCGTTCAACAAACACTTCGTTGTGAACAATTTGTGGGTCTGATGGCAGGTCGGCAATGGTGTTGACGCGTGACGCAGGTACATCGTTTTCTTCAGCAACGCGCAAGAAGTCGTCGAGGTTGGCCTCAAGTGCATGTTTTGCCATGGTGGCAACGAGTGCATCTATATTGAGACCGCGATTTTTCGCTGAGGTAAAGCGTGGGTCGTCGGCAATGGATTCATGACCAAGGGCTGCGCACCAGCCACGGAATTCTGCATCGCTTACTGCAGAGCCCGCGCAGTATCCGTCAGACAATTTAGTTACTGAGTAGTTGGAGCCAAGTGTGGGCATGCGGGTGACATCGTCATCGAGCAATGCCGCATCCATGCCACCATCTGGCCAGAGGAAGGCAACTGCAGAGTCGAGCATGGCAACGGTGAGGTGTTGACCCTGAGCAATGCCGCGTTCGCGTGCAAATAGTGCAGAGGTAATGCTTTGCATTGCGGTATATGAGGTGACCTTGTCGCATACCAAGTTACGCAACATGCCAGGCGCTCCTGTTGCCGGGTCGGTTTGTACTGCTGCCATACCACTTGCAGCTTGAATGACGTTGTCGTACACGCGACGGTGGCTGTTGGGCCCAGTTGGGCCGTATCCGCTCACCGACACATAAATGAGATTGGGGTTGAACTTCTTCACGTCGTCGTAACCAAGACCTAAACGGTCCATTGCGCCGGGGCGGAAGTTTTGAATGAATACGTCAGCATCGGCAATAAGTTTTTTGAGAACGTCAAGACCTTCGGCTTGTTTCACGTTCAACGTGATGGCTCGCTTGCCACGGTTGTTGAGTGAGAAGAGACCGGTCATGCCACCTTTACTCGTGCCAAGAAATCGCATGAGGTCGCCAAGACCCGGTGACTCCACTTTGATGACGTCTGCGCCGTAGTCGGCAAGCATCATTGCGGTGAGTGGTCCGGAAATCATTACCGACATGTCGACAACTTTGATTCCTGCGAGTGGTCCTGTATTCGTAGTCATATCTCTCCCCAAAAGTAAAACTGTTTATATCGTTGCAGATGGAGCCACTAATGGCCATGGTCGTGAGCGCTCAATTGCCAAACCCAGTTCCAAAAGAATCTGTTCTTGAAAATGTTTGCCGACAATTTGAAGACCAACGGGCAGGCCATCTACTTGTCCGGCAGGCACCGATAATGCAGGGTTTCCATGCAGGTTTGCAGGGAACGTGAGCTTGCCGTTGTTGGCAGCGCCACCCCTTTCTCCACCGAATGTGTCGGGGAGGGGGCCTTCTGCGGCAAAGGCAATGTCGGGGTTACTTGCAGTGAGCAAAATATCGACTTCAGAGAAAATGGCAGCCATGCGCTCATTCAACTTCATACGCCGCTGTTCAATTTTGTCGCGCGCAGCTGAGCTATAGAGCCCACTTGTGAACTCCAAGCCCATGCGAATTTCGGGTGTGAGCACATCGGCACACTCTGGCCAAAACTCAGCGAGTTCTGCAGCAATAGAGATCATTCCTGAAATAGACCATGCGGCACCCATGCTGGGCAAGTCGGTATTCACGTTGTCGATGCGACGCAACCCTTGCGAACTAATGAGCCACTCTGCAGTTTCATTCAATACGTTCCACATGTGTGGCGACACCACAGCGCCACCCCAGTTGGGTACCACTGCAACGCGTAACCCACGCAAGGAAAGTGTGCCGAGTGCGTCTTCCCACCCCGCATCGCGCGGCAAGCTAAACGGGTCGCGTGCGTCGTGACCATTAGCAATGTCGAACCAGCGTGCGGTGTCGCGAATACTGCGCGATACGCAACCGGTTGTGGTGGTGAGGTTTCCCATGTAGTGCTGTGGTGCGCGCGGAATACGACCATAAGTTGCTTTCAAACCAACAAGACCCGTGAAGCCTGCGGGAATACGAATAGACCCGCCGCCGTCGCCTGCAGTTGCACTTGTGCATAGACCCCCAGCAACTGCAGCAGCAGCGCCACCCGATGAGCCTCCAGGAGTAAGACCTGTGCGCCACGGGTTGTGCGTGGCACCATTCAAAACAGTGCGGGTGACATTGACGCCACCAAACTCACTTGCCGTGGTGAGGCCAAAGGGAACCATGCCACCTTCTTGTTGCAAGCGTTGCACCATGATGGAGGTGTGCTCTGCAATGCGGTCGGCAAAGACTGCACATGCAGATGTGTCGGGCCAACCCTGAACCGAATCTAACTCTTTGACTGCGAGTGGCACACCACCAAAGGGGAGCGAAGTGTCGGCATTTTGTGCCGCAGTATGAGCGCTGGTTGCATCGATGAAGCTGAATGCGTTGAGGTCGCTCTTTTCAATATCACGTAGCGTGGCCGCAAGTTCTTCAGCAGGGCTGCGTCGTTTGGCACGAAATTCTTCAACGAGAGAACATGCATCTCCCTGCCAAGATTCGCGGGTGCTGTGTGAGGATGTGTCTGACATATCACTGCAAACTACAACGCTTTGGCCTCATGCGTATTAGCGTCGTCGGGGTATGGACACTGTTGAATTTCTTGGGCTGAAAAGTAGCCATAATCCCTTCCGCTGGCACTTAGAGGTGGTTCCTCATATCTCCACCTCCGTTAATTTTCTTTTTGGTGGCTGTGGGCTTGCTGCGGCAATTTCTGCAATGGAAGCCACGACGGGGCGCAACCTCATTTGGGCCACTGCTCAGTACCTTTCCTATGCGCGACCAGGCGAAGTGATGGATATTGACGTCACCGTGTCGGTGTCGGGGCATCAAATGACCCAAGCGCGCGCTGTGTGCCATGTGGGAGAGCGAGAAATTCTCACCGTCAATGCCGCACTCGGCGATCGCCCACTCGACCTCCGCGGTCAGTTCGAAACGATGCCAACCGTGCCACCCCCAGATGACTGCCCGTTATTCATTCATCGCGGCCTCCAAGAAGGTTCCATTAACGAACGCATTGAAAAAAAGCTTGTGAAGGGTCGTCAAATTGCCACACTCGATAAAACGGTGGGTGATGGCCAAACGCTCATGTGGGCACGTATCCCCGGTGTCATTCAAGGTGTCGACGCCAGTGCGCTTGCTGTGCTGGGCGACTACATCCCCCTCGGCGTCAGCCAAGCCTTAGGAATTCGTGGTGGTGGGAACAGTCTCGACAACACATTGCGTGTGGTGCGCCTTGTGCCTACTGAATGGGTATTGCTCGATATACGTATTCATGCCATCGACCGTGGCTTTGCCCATGGTCTTGTGCATATGTATGCAGAAGATGGAACCCTCATGGCAACCGCCAGTCAAAGTTGCATCGTTCGTTTCTGGAAAGATGAAGTGCCCACAGATAAGGAAGTTTCATGAGCCAAGCCATACCTCGCCGTAACGGAATGACTGTTCCACTCCCCGGACACCTCCATTCACATCGTGAAAAACTCCTGCGTTCACACGTTCACCGGCTGCATTTGCACAATGCGTTGCATCTCTTGCCGATGCTGCACCTGGTCGTTTTGCCATTGGCATTGGCTCGTCGAGCAACGTCATTGTTGAAAAATGGAATGGCGTACCTTTTGTTGAGCCATATAAGAAAGTGCGCGACATTGTGCGTTTTCTTCACGACTCCTTCGAGGGTGAAAAAATTGTCAAAAAGTACGACACGTTTGAAATCAATGGTTTCCGTTTAGGCGTGAAGCCCGAAGTGAAGCCAAAGATTCTTGTTGCTGCTTTACGCGAAGGAATGTTGCGCTTGGCTGCTCGCGAAGCCGATGGCACCATCATCAACTGGCTCTCGGCTGAAGATGTGAAAAAAGTTGCTGCAGTGGTGAACGGCGCCGCAAATGGTGTGCCGAAAGAAATTGTGTGTCGTATCTTCGTGTGCCCAAGTGAAAATGCCGAAGTAGTGCGCAAGGCTGCGCGGTTTGCTATAACGGCCTACATGAACGTACCTGTGTATGCACAGTTCCACGAATGGCTGGGTCGTGGCCCGGCGTTCCAAGGCATGTGGGATGCATGGAAAGCTGGCGACAGAAAAGCTGCACTTGCTGCTATTCCCGATGAAGTGGTCGACCAACTCATTGTTCATGGCTCGCCTGAAAAGTGCCGCGCACAAATTGATCAGTACTTCGCAAACGGAGTGACCACAAGTTCTATTGCCATTATGGCCTTCGACCCAGAGCTGAGCCATTGGGATGCTGTGAAGGCGCTGAGCCCTAGCGCATCGTAATTTTATAGCAAGGCATCAGCGAGGCGGTTCCACTGCGCCAAGGGCACCACCTGTGGTGTGTCGGTAAGTACTTGAATGCACACATGGTTGGCGCCTGCAGCATGATGCTCGGCAACGCGCTTTTGAATAGTTGCTTCGTCACCACACACAATGACTGCATCGATGAGGCGTTGAGAAGGTTCGCCATTGCCTGCGTCGATATCGGCATCGGTAAAACCAACACGCTTCAAACTGTTGGTGTAGTTCGGCAAGCGTAAATAACGAGTCATACCTGCAACGGCAATAGCGCGAGCCTTTGCCTTGTCTGTTTCCAATACGACCATTTGTTCGACGGCAAGGTTCGCTGCAGGGTTGGTGCTGTCGATATCGCCACGGGCGAGTGCAGTGTGCTCGGGTGGCATGAAGTAGGTGAGTGCGCCCGATGTGCGTTCGCCAGCAAGACCCACCATGCGTGGACCCAGTGCACCCAACATGCGATGTGGAGTGGTGTTTGGTGTGGGGCCCATGTACGTGGCTTTATCGATGGTGTCGAGATAGTTCTTCATGAGGGTAAGCGGAGTGTTGTATGCGGCATCGAGAACGCGGTTCACAAATGTGGAATGGCTCACGCCAATGCCCAACACAAATCGACCTTCGTGTGCTTCAGAAACTGCCATCCATCCGCTGTGCATGGAAAGGGCAGTGCGCACCTGTGCATTGGCAACGCCCGAGGCAATGCGAATGTTTTTGCTGGAGTTCAAGAGCAACATGGCATTGGCAAACACTTCGCGGTTCACCGATTCACCAATCCATAGTGTTGGCCAACCGCGCTCGTCGAGAGCTGCGATGCCTTCGCGCACAATGGGGGAACGCTGAGTTTCAAATGCGCCAGTAAAAATGCCCACCGGGCCGATGTTGAGTGTTGGTGTTGTCATGTTGCTCGCTCGCTTCTCTTGAGAAGCAAACGTTAACGAAAACTAAGCCGCAGTGGAGCGTTGAGCTTCCTTTTCGGTGCGTTGAAGTTCTTCGCACCGAGCTTGTTCAGCAAGCTGAGCCTTAATGATCGCAATGTGTTTAAGCCCCAACTCACGCGTATGACGAGACAGCCGTGTATGGCGTGGAGTGAAGCCAGGGAGTGTGGTGTTCGTTGTCATGAAAAAATCATGCCAACGAGGTGTCACATGCTAGTGAGCTCCGGGCATCCAGTTGCCGTGAAACCCTGCAGGCACACGCTGTGGCAGGTGCACGCGGGCAACAGGGCCTGCTGCAATATCTTCAGCATTGAAGATGCAAAAGTCGGTGGTCATAGCGGCAAGGTCGGTGGCGTACACCATGACATATGCGCCAAGTTCACCTGGACGTGTGGGGTCATCGGCAACAACGGCCTCACCAATAGTGGTGCCTGGCCCGAAGGCGAAGGTCTGGTCGCTGCCACCTTCTAAGTCGTAGCGAATGATGCCGTTGAAACCCAGGCCCATGGGGCCATCGAGGGTTGCCGAGGCAAAGCCATAGCGGTGCTTCAAACCCAAGAGGTCGTCGTGCAAGCGCGGGAAGTCGCTCCGTAGGTCGTGAATCATTTCTTCTTTCACGGTGCCGGTGGTGAGGTCGATGGTCCACTTGGCCATACCTACGCCGTCTACCGCAGCAATGCCACTAGGAGCGTCACCAACTGATTCAAAGTCGAGGTCGACGTTTGGCATACGGCAGCCGTACGCAACAATGCGCTCGTGTCCGTCGCTGCCGACCTCTTCCCATGCATTCAAGAAGTGGAATACGTAGCAGGGGTCGATGTCGAACCAACGCACGTCGGCGTCGCTGCCATGGCGAGGCATCACACCAATGCGTGCACCAAGATCAGGCTGCCACATTGACTTACCTTCCATTGCTGCTGCAATGACTGCAGGCAAATCAAAAATGATTGAGTAGTTGCGAGTGGTGAGGAAGTCGTGCATCATGACGCCTTCAGGAATGGTGATGGGTGTGCTGTGCACAAGGTTTCCGTGTTTGTCGGCAACGTGGTAACGCAAGAAGGGTTGTCCGCCAATGGGGTCGTAGCCAATGATGATGAGTTCACCGGTTTCGGGGCACCACTTCGGGTGAGCTGTCATGGAGCCTTCAAGTTTTCCGGCGTAGTCCATGATGCCAACAGTGTCGAGCTCACGGGTAATTTCCGATGGTGGGCCACCTTCCCACAGACCAAGAATCTTGTTTGCGTGGCGAATGATGTTGGTGTTGGCTGCATTTTTGAAAATGCCACATTCGGCCATGATGTCTTCTGGTGGGAATTGGAAATTGAGAATGCCGCCAAAGAGTGCTTTTTCTTGTTCACGTTCGTGGCGCAAACCAGGAGTTTCAATCCACTTGTTTTTGTAGCGCGCTGTGCCGTTTTCTAAATACACAGCGTGAATCATTCCGTCACCATCGAACCAGTGGTAACGACCCATGGGGGCGAACTGTGGGTTCGCACCATTGCGCATGTACACGCCGGTGAGTGCGGCAGGAATTTTACCTGTGACGCGCAAGTTGGCTTCGTTCATTTCGTCGAAGACGGGTCCGTACGCTCCACGAAGAAAAGGGCTGTAGTCGGCAAAGGGCTGTGATTCAAGTGCGGTCATAAGGCGATATTAGACGGAAATGAGGGTGTGGGCTACCAGCGGGTAGAGCCAAAACGGTACGGTAGAAGCGATGTCACAAGCGGAAAGCCACCCACAAGACGGCCCCGCTACCGCGGAGGGCTGGAAACTTCTACGCAAGGTATTGCGTGAACAGCGCAGAGGTTTGCTGCAAGGCGTGGCCATTGGGCTCATGTGGAGCGCTGGCAAGGTAGCGATTCCGCAACTGTTCAAGCTGGGTGTTGACCGTGGCATTGAACAAAGCGGTTCATTGTTGTTCTGGGCGGGGGCAATTACTTGCGCCGGAATCATTGCAGGCTTTTTCGCTGGCTGGCGCAGATGGATTGGTTTTCGCGAGAGCAGATGGACTGAGAGTTCGTTGCGCGAGCGTCTCTTCACGCATTTACAGGGTCTGCACATCGGGTACCACGACATGACCCAAACAGGGCAACTCATGAGTCGTGCCTCAAGCGACCTCGGCCAAATTCAGGGTTTTGTTGTGATGATTCCCATCACCATTTCCAATGTGGCGATGGTGGTTGCTGTGATGGTGATATTGCTGTCGAGTCAACCCATGCTTGCCATTATTGCGCTTGCACCTTTGCCGTTTATCAACCTGGCCGCGCGACGTTTTTCTCACGACATTCATCCGGCAGTTCTAGCGATACAAGCAGAACAAGCAGAACTCGCCAATGTTGTTGAAGAAAGTGTGTCGGGTATTCGCGTTGTGAAAGGTTTTGGTGCTGAAGCGACACAAATGCGCAAGTTAGAAAAAGAAGCGAACGACATTCGTAATGTTTCACTCGGGGCCGCAAAAATACGTAGCAAATTTCTGCCAGGTATAGACCTTTTGCCGTCTATTGGCCTCATCGCTGTTTTGGGTATTGGCGGACACCGCGTCATTAATGGCCAAATGAGCGTGGGCGACCTTGTTGCATTCAATACGTATCTCACCATGCTCATCTGGCCGTTGCGCAATATTGGAATGACCGTGGCTTTTGGTCAACGTGCTGCTGCAGCACTGATGCGCGTGAATGAAGTGTTGTCAACCGAACCAGCAATAGCCGACCCACCAAAACCCGTCGCACTCCCCAGTAGAGCAAGTTCAGCTTTTACGGGTGCAGTGACCTTCAGCAATGTTTCATTTGGCTACAACAATGGCCAAGAAGTGCTGAGCAATTTAGATTTGGTCATTCAGCCCGGAGAATCTGTAGCAATTGTTGGGGCAACAGGAAGCGGTAAGAGCACGCTGGCACGTTTGCTGTTGCGTTTTTACGACACGACTTCTGGCGATATCACTCTTGATGGCATCGATATTCGTCAGTTGCGTTTATCGGAACTGCGGCGTGCGGTTGCAGTGGTCTTTGAAGACACTTTGTTATTCAACGACACGGTTGCGGCCAACATTGCCTTTGCAGAACCCAACGCCCCGCAAGATCGCATTGAGGCAGCAGCTCGTTTAGCTGGTGCACATGACTTCATCTTGGAACTTCCCGATGGGTACGAGACCGTGCTCGGTGAGCGTGGATATTCGCTCTCGGGTGGGCAACGTCAACGTATTGCTATTGCGCGTGCCATTGTGGCCGACCCCCGCGTGTTGGTGCTCGATGATGCAACGTCAGCAGTGGACCCTGCCAAGGAAAACGAAATTCGTGAGGCAATGACCACGGTGATGCGTGGTCGTACCACTTTGGTCATTGCGCATCGGCCAGCAACTATTGCACTTGCCAGCAAAGTGGCTTTGCTTGACGAAGGTCGCATTGTTGCTTTTGGTGAACATGCTCACTTGCTTGCGACCAATGCGAAGTATGGCGAAGTTCTTGCAGCGCAAGAAAAGAATATTGCAGAGCAGACCAACCAATTGGTGGGTGAATAGCAATGTGGGGCGGTGGAGCAGTCTCCGAAGAAGATCGTGTATCACGCGATGAAGCTCGCAATCTGTTGCGTCGCACTCTTGCCATGGCGGCACCTTTTCGTAAAACAATGCTTGCCGCACTTGCTTGCGTTATTGCGGTCACGTTGTGCACATTGGCTGGCCCTGTGCTTGTGCGCCACGGCATCGATGCGGGAATTCGCGCAAAGAACACTCGTTCACTCAATATTTCGGTCGTTGCTTATATTGCAGTGACCTGTATTGCATATTGCTTTGGTCGTGCACAATACATTTTCATTAACCGTGCTGGAGAGAATCTTTTACGTGTCTTGCGTTTGCGCGTTTTCTCGCAAATGCAAAAACAGTCGATGGCGTTCTACGACCGAGAAAAAGCCGGTGTTCTGGTAGCACGCATGACTGCCGATATTGAGAGCATGAGTGAACTGGTGCAGTGGGGTTTATTGCAATTCATTTCAGCAGGTTTTCTTTTGTTCCTCGCGGTGATCCTGCTCTTCACATTGTCGTGGCAACTCACCATTGTGGCGTTGCTCGTGATGCCAGTTATTTTCGCTGCTTCAATCAAGTTCCAACGCGATTCCAACAAGGCGTATTTAGATGTGCGCGAACGCGTGGGTACAAACCTCTCCGCATTGCAAGAAGGAATTACTGGGGTGCGTGTCATTCAGGCTTATGCCCGTGAAGAGGAACAGATTCGACGCTTCCGTGCCTCGAACGATGCTCTTTATAAGAGCCATATGCACAGCGTGAAAGTAAGCATGTGGTATTTCGGCTTTGTTGAGTTCGCCGGCATTTTTGCCTCTGCGCTCATTGTGGGTATGGGTGGATGGCTTGTGCATCGGGGAAGTGTGTCGGTGGGAACAGTGGTTGCGTTTGTGCTGCTTCTTGCCAACTTGTTCGACCCCGTACAACAGTTATCGCAGCTTTACAACACCATGCAGTCTGCGGGCGCAGCGCTGAAAAAGTTGTACGGCATTATGGACGCGGAACCCGAAGTTAATGAATCTATTTCTGCAGTTGACCTGCCAGAGCATGGCGACCTAGTGGTGAGCGGTGCAACATTTACGTATGCAACAGGTGCTCAGCCGGCACTGTGCAATGTTTCTATTGCGGTGCCCAATGGCAAGCGTCTTGCGCTGGTGGGGCCAACTGGCGCAGGTAAGTCGACCCTGGCGAAGTTGATGGCGCGTTTGTATGACCCAAATGAAGGTTCCATTACGTATGGTGGCGTGAACTTGCGTGATGCAACGATGCAGTCGTTACGTGAGCGCATCGTGGTGGTTCCACAAGAAGGGTTCCTATTCAACGGAACAATTCGTGAAAATTTACGCATTGCAAAAAGTGAAGCAACCGATGCAGAGATTGAAAGTGCACTTCACGCGTTGGGTGTGTATGAACGCTTTATGGCGTTTCCCGAAGGTCTCGACACCGAAGTGCACGAACGTGGGTCGCGTTTGTCGGCAGGCGAGCGTCAACTTGTTTCTCTGGCGCGTGCAGCACTTGTTGACCCTGCTGTACTCGTGCTCGATGAAGCAACCTCGAACCTCGACCCTGGCACGGAAAAAGATGTTGAAGCAGCGCTAGAAGCGTTAATGCAAGGGCGAAGTGTGGTTGTGGTTGCACATCGACTCACCACTGTTCAACGAGCCGATGCCATTGGGGTTGTCGACCATTCCGAACTGGTGGAATGGGGAACTCACAGCGAACTAGTGGAGAAGAACGGCAAATATGCCGCGCTTGTGAATGCCTGGAACGCCAGCCAGCCGACGCGTTAGAAGTTGGCGGGAGGCGCTGGTGGCCCGAAGCGGTTAATGGAAACGTCGCCAGGCTGTGCCCAAAAAATGAGGTTGCCAATGGGGAGAAGAATCCACCAACCCGATTTATTGACATCGTGCATACGACGAATACCAAACATGATTTGCGGAATAAAAATAGCTGCAGAGAAAAGGTTGCCTGCACTTGTGCTCACGCCCGCTATGAGGAGCTGCGCAACAACGGTGAAAAGCATCCACCACCAAAAATCGTTTCGTCGTGCGCGACCTTTGTAGTTGATGTAGTTCACAAACGCGAGTTTGACTGCGGTAACGATAGGCATGAAACGAACTTAGCGGGCGACGAAGTACTTTGCGCGAGGATGATGGCAAATGATTGCTGAAGTTGTTTGTTCTGGCTGATATTGCCAGCCCGTTTCTTCGCTCACTTCAATGCCAAGTCGTCCTGCCTCAAGTAGCGCAGCCACAGTTGCGTTGTCTTCAAGTTCTGGGCAAGCGGGGTAGCCCCACGAGTAGCGCCCACCGCGATATTGCTGACGAAAGAGACCATGCAGTGAAGGGCCATCTTCTTCAACAAAGCCCCATTCAGAGCGAATGCGATGATGCCAGTATTCGGCAAGAGCTTCAGCCATTTCCACACCAAGGCCATGCAAGATGAGATAGTCCTGATACTTGTTCTGCTCAAAGAGTTCTGCTGCCATTTCGCTGACCGCATTACCCATGGTCACAATATGGAACGCTGCGTAGTCTTTTTCGCCCGACTCGACACTACGGAAGAAGTCGGCAATGCAGAGGAAGGGTTCTTCGCGTTGGCGTGGGTAGTGAAAGCGGCACTGTTCAGTAGTGCGGGAGTCGTCGGTGTACACCACAAGATCGGTGCCATCGGCGTTCACAGGGAAGTATCCGTACACCACTTGCGGCAACAGCACGCCACTGGTTTTGGCATTGCTCAACTGTTCGCGCAACAAAGGGCGTAAGCGATCTTTAAACTGCTCATCGGTTTCGCCATTTTCGGGGCGGAACTGCCACTGGTTGCGGAAGATTGCCGTTTCATTGATGTAGGCAGCAATGTCGTCGATTGCTAGACCCTTCACCACTTTTGAACCAAGGAATGGCGGGGTGAACACCGGGTTGTCGGTCGCAACATCGGGTGAGCGATGCGGCAATTCCACTTCTTCACGTTCTGCCTTGTTGCGATCGGGAAGGACGCGACCACTAGGGATGCGCCCGAAATCGTGGTCAACCACACCATCGCGTTTGATGGCCATAATTTTGTCGAGTGTGTAAAGACCTTCAAAGGCGTCGCGACCGTAAAACACGCGGCCGTCGTACACCTCGCGTAGATCTTTTTCTACGTATGTACGTGTGAGTGCGGCACCGCCCAAAATGACCGGAATTTCCGACAGCCCAACAGCATTTAACTCTTGCAAGTTTTCGCGCATGATGAGTGTGCTCTTCACTAAGAGGCCGCTCATGCCAAGCGCGTCGGCATTGACCTCTTGAACTTTGGCAATCATGTCGGCGATAGAGACCTTGATTCCCATGTTCACTACTTCGTAGCCATTGTTGGTGCAAATGATGTCAACCAAGTTTTTGCCAATGTCGTGAACGTCGCCTTTTACGGTGGCGAGCACAAGGCGACCCTTGGAGGTTTGCCCATCAACTTTTTCCATGAAGGGTTCAAGGTGCGCAACAGCAGTTTTCATTGTTTCTGCACTTTGCAATACAAACGGCAATTGCATTTGTCCTGAACCGAACAACTCCCCAACAACTTTCATGCCTTCAAGCAGATGATTGTTAATGATGTCGAGTGGTGGAATGCCTTGTGCCATGGCGGTGTTGAGGTCGTCGGTGAGCCCGTCGCGCTCGGCGTCGATAATGCGTTGCTTCAAAATGCGTTCAAGGGTCCAGTCGCTGCGGTCTTCTTTCACCGCATCAACCGATTTCACATCTTCAAAGAGGCGCAGCAAAACATTGAGTGCATTTTCGCCCTCAATCTCTTCGTCGTAGATGAGCGCACGGCATACTTCTTTTTGCTCTTCAGGAATACGCGAGAGCGGCAAGATTTTGCTGGCATGAACAATTGCCGAGTCGAGACCAACGGCCGTACATTCGGCAAGAAAGACGCTGTTCAGTACTTGGCGCAACGCTGGCTTCAAACCAAAGCTCACATTCGACAAGCCAAGTGTGGTGAAAGCGCCAGGAATTTCTTCTTTAATACGACGAATAGCTTCCATTGTTGCCAAGCCGTCGCGACGCAGATCTTTGTCGCCGGTACCAATAGGGAAGGTGAGCGCATCGAAGATGAGATCGGATGAACGCAAGCCGTAGCGCTCGGTGGCAATTTTGTTCAGGCGATGTGCCACTTCCATTTTCCACTCAACATCGCGTGCCTGACCACGTTCGTCAATGAGCAAGCAAATGACCGCGCATCCGTAGTCGCGGGCAAGGCTAAAGACGCGGTCGAGTCGGCTGCCTGGCGCTTCACCGTCTTCAAGGTTGGCCGAGTTCAATACGCCGCGACCACCGCTATGAACAAGGCCTGCTTCCATTACTTGGGGTTCGGTGCTGTCGAATACCAATGGAACGCTCACTTGCGAGCCAAACCTGCTGGCAATGGAGTCCATATCGACGGTGCCGTCGCGGCCGACGTAGTCGACACAGACGTCAATAACGTGTGCGCCTTCGCGAATTTGTTCGGCGCCCATTTTTGTGCAGCCGTCCCAGTCGCTTGCCAACATGAGGTCACGAAATGCTCGTGAGCCGTTGGTGTTGGTGCGCTCGCCAATAATGAGAAATGAATTGTCTTGAACAATGGGCACCGATGAGTACAAAGAAGTCAGTGCTGGCTCAAAGTTGTAGTTGCGTGGAGCAGGTGTGAGGTTGCGTACTGCTTCAACCACCTGGCGAAGGTGTTCTGGAGTGGTGCCACAGCAGCCACCCACAATGCCAATACCTAAATCTTCCACGTGGTGCTTGTGATACGAAGCGAGCTCGGCCGGTGTGAGGTCGTAATGCGTGCGGCCATTTAAAACGCTCGGCAAGCCAGCATTAGGCAAAACCGAAATAGGAATAGGTGAATGCTGCGAGAGATGGCGCAAGTGCTCTTGCATTTCTGCTGGGCCAGTTGCGCAGTTAATACCAATCACGTCGGGGCGCATTGCTTCGAGAGCAACTAGCGCTGCACCAATTTCGGTACCCACCAACATGCGGCCGGTTGTTTCCATGGTGACTTGCACCTGAATAGGAATTTCACGACCCACAATTTTCATCGCTTGGCGACATGCTTGCATTGCTGCCTTAATTTG
>JAPKZV010000065.1 GCA_026393585.1 Actinomycetota bacterium | reverse complement strand
AGCCACAACTGCGCCCATTTGGTCATCTAGGAATTCAATTAGCCACGCGAGATGAAGTTGACATCATCGCGCAGCGGGCGCGGCTCGAGGGCTGTTTGGTGTGGGAAGCGGAAGACAACCCGGCGCCCGTGGGCTATCTGTGCGCGGTGAGCGACCCCGATGGCAATGTGATTGAGTTCAGTTTTGGGCAAGTGGTGTATGAAGTTGCTCACGCCAAATGGGGAAACGGCTCAATTTCCTAGAGCGTTACCCATTGTTGGCAGAGATCCTTTACTCTTTTCTTACCTACCTGCGACATCATGGCGCAGGTACAACGTAAAGGCCAGCACAAATGACCCTCACCCCTCCAAACTCTCCAGATTTCCCCAGCGAAGAACCGCGTTCGCGTACATGGCGCGATATTCCACCTGCTCCACCATTGGGTTCCCCATTGCCACCGCCATCACACATCAGCGGTGCGGGGGTGCACGAGCCTGCCCCGACACAGAAGTCGCGCAAAAAGCTTGTGGGCATTATTGCCGGGGCAGTGTTTCTCATTGGTGCCGTTGCTGTTGTCGCATCACAAGGGGGAAGTGACTCCACCGATGCTGATGAAGTGACGTCAACAACCACCGAAGTAAGTAAGAGTGCTTCAACTGTTCCAAATTCAACCGTTGCGCCGGGTAATACATCTCCTTCCGTGGGTGCTGCGGGTTCGCCGCAAGCAATTGCGCAAGCAGTTGGACCAGCAGTTGTGCAAATTGATGACAACGGCAGCATTGGCAGTGGCGTGATCTACAACAAGAGTGGCCTCATTCTTACCGCCCATCACGTAGTTGCAAATTCATCAACGGTCACCGTGGTTTTTGCTGACGGAACAAAAGTCGAAGGGCGAGTAGTGGGGCGTCAGCCAGCACGCGACCTTGCCATTGTGGCAGTAACTTCTGAAAAGGAATTGACTGCCGCACAGTTAGCCGACACATCCAATTTGGCAATTGGCCAACCAGTTGTTGCACTGGGTAGTCCATTTGGATATCAGGCTTCAGTTACTTCAGGCATCATCAGCGGCTTAAACCGCCAACTGAAACTCACGAATCTCACACTCACTGGCCTCATTCAAACCGACGCGGCTATTAACCCTGGTAACTCAGGTGGCCCACTGATTGATGCATCAAACAAAGTCATCGGAATTAACACTGCAATTGCAACTGCATCGGGCGGAAGCAACGGTGTGGGGTTTGCTGTGCCAGTCAATGATGCGAAAGAGTTACAAGAAAAAGTAGAAGCAGCAGGCGGTGCAAAAGCGCCCACCATTGATGCGCCAGAATCTAGTTCTTCAGAAATCCCTGGCTTCGATTTCCAGATGCCCGACTCGCTCAATGATTTATTCGGTGATTTGTTCAAACAATTTAATGATCCGGGAACCGATGGAGGAACGGGGAATAATGGCGGAACAACGCAGGAAAACACGGGATTTTTAGAGGTGAATCCATTGCCCTCAGGCTGGTCGAAAATGGGTGATTCTTCATTTTTGAATACTGCACCAACTGGAGAAGAGGGCGTGCACAGCATCACGCTCATTGGGCCAAGTGGGCAAGTGAATGTTTCCGGAACCAAAGGCTCACGCAGCTCTCAAGTTGCCGAGCAATACAAAGGCAATGGAATCATACGCAAGATAGGCAAAGACATCACTGTTGTCGTTGAGGGTTTTGGTGATGTGTCGAGTAAAGACTTAAAGACCATTGCCGATGCCGTGAAAGAAAAGAAGTAAGCACGTGAGCGATCAACTTAATGTTCTAAAAAATGAATTGTCACACCATGTAGTGGGTCAAGAGCGAGTCATTGAACGACTCATCGTGTCGTTGCTTGCTAACGGTCATTGTCTTTTAGAAGGTGTTCCGGGTGTCGGAAAAACCATGATGACCTCAACCTTGGCGCAAATGGTGGGTGGAACCTTCTCGCGTATTCAGTTCACGCCAGACCTGTTGCCTTCCGACATTGTGGGCACACGTATTTATCGGGCATCGAAAGAATCTTTCGATATTGAACTCGGTCCTATATTCGCCAACTTTGTATTGGCCGATGAAATCAACCGAGCACCAGCAAAAGTGCAGTCAGCTTTATTGGAAGTAATGGCAGAACGCCAAGTAACTATTGGTGGTGTCAGTACAAAACTCGCGTTGCCATTCATGGTGCTTGCAACACAGAACCCCATTGAGCAAGAGGGCGTGTATTTGCTCCCTGAAGCACAGCGTGACCGCTTCCTCATGCGCGTTCCTGTTGATTACCCAACGCTTGCTGAAGAGCATGAAATTGCGCGACGGAGTTCCATGCCAGCGCGCGCACCGCAACAAGTGCTGTCGATCGATGAATTGGTGTCGTTGCAATTACAAGCAAATGCGCTACCGGTTCCCGATGCGGTGCAAGATTATGCAGTGCGTTTGGTGATGGCCACACGTAATCCACGCGAATTTGGGTTTGACTCACTCGATGGTTGGCTGTCTTTCGGGGCAAGTCCTCGTGCAACAATCGGCTTACTTGCTGCCGGCCGCGGTTTGGCATTAATGCGCAAACACAGTGTGGTGCAGGTGCAAGACATTTACGACATCGCTTACGACGTGCTCAATCATCGTCTTGTGTTGTCGTGGGATGCAGTAACGCGTGGAGCATCGGTAGACGAATTCATTGTTGCGTTGCTCGAGCGAGTGC
>JAPKZV010000193.1 GCA_026393585.1 Actinomycetota bacterium | reverse complement strand
AATCACTTGGCCTTTTAGAAGAGGGTTACCTCGGCGAATGGCACGCCTTTCGTCAATATGCCACCAATATCACCGGCCCTGCACAAAACGGCTTGTACGTATGGTTCGAGCCCGACCTCTTACCTGGCTATGCATGGTCGTTTCCCCTTGCCGACGGAAAGGTCAACATTGGCTTTGGTGTATTGCGAGACGGCAAGCGGCGCATTCAAACCATGAAACACACATGGGAAGATTTATTAACGCGCCCTCATATTGTTGAGGCACTCGGTGAAGGCTTCACACTGGTCGACCGCCACACTGCGTGGCCCATACCAGCAAATATCACTGCGGCAGTTTTACATCACCGCAATGTGATGTTTGTGGGCGACGCAGCTCGTGCCACCGACACTTTGACGGGTGAAGGGATTGGGCAAGCACTCCTCACCGGCGTACTTGCAGCACAAGCCATCCTCGACCCAACTACCCGTAATGCATCGGAATCGGATGCGCTGTATGCCAAACATGCACGCCAACATCTATCGGCCGACCACCATATGAGTTCGCTCTTAAGCAAAATGCTCTCAAGACCACTCGTTGCTCGTGGCGCTGTACGCATCGTGGGCTTTAACCACTGGACCCGCAGCAATTTTGCACGCTGGATGTTTGAAGATGAAGCGCGAGCTGTTGCGCTCACCCCGCGGCGTTGGCACCGCAAGTTCCTCAAACAGCGCGGCGCTTACTAAATAAACCGTACTTCGTCTCCGACAGAGCATTTCCCTGGCGACAGCACGCGTGCATACACCCCAACACTTTGGTTTAAATCGCGCACTATGTGTCGCAACACTGCACGATCTTCGGGGATGTCGTTATTAATTGCTCGCGTCACCATGACGCAACGTGGGCAGGGGTCAAGAATTTCAAACACTGCCGATCCAATAGCAATGTGTTTGTTCTTCCACTGAAACTCAAGGTGGCCATCGACATCGCCGCTATCAACAACAAGGCTTGGCCGAAAACGCTTCACGTCGACAACCGAATTCGGAACAGCTGCTTTCATAGCCGCGAGTGCCGAGGTGGTCATCACCATGAGCGGATAGCAATCGTGGTGTGTTCCGACTGGCGATTCAAACTCCATCACTTCAGGCGGAAAGATACTGAAGTCGGGCAAGGGTTCATCTTCAGTGCGCCCAAAGACCGCACGCATCTCTGCCAACACATCGTCAGTGTCTGAAGGCCCGCGACGAAAATGTTCCACATCACTTGCGTCGGGGAGTTCTTCCAACACCACACGATGACCTAGCAACGAAGACAGCTTGTCGCTGCTATCTGCTTCATTCGTCAAAAAGCTTTCCCCATTGGGTGCAGTAATTTTCACAGTACGTAGCGCGGGGTCTACACGCTCAGCAGAAAACTGCATGAGAGCACCAATTTTTTTGGCTCCGCGAATGCCCCCACGTTCAAGGTCGCGGGTAGCCCAAATGCGGTCGCCAACAATGCCCAAATCGTTCAGTTCGCACGAGGAAATCGTCTCTCCCACCATCGACTTCACGGGATATGTCCAGATCTGAGACAAGCGCATGTTTGCACCATAGTTCACCGAATCAGTGTCTCCATTTTGCGTGCACTACGGTAGAGACATGCGTACACGCCTCACCGAACTTATCGACATTGAACATCCC
>JAPKZV010000088.1 GCA_026393585.1 Actinomycetota bacterium | reverse complement strand
GGGCTCCTTTCAAGAACCGATTAGTGACAATATGACTATAAATGGGGGGTGTCACATTGCCTCAAAAAGGCTTGAAATTAGCCGTTTGTGGTGTCGTTTTTACATTTATTCCATCGATGTCCACGGCAAGAGTCGAACACGCGACCTGCGGTTTAGGAAACCGTTGCTCTATCCCCTGAGCTACGGGAGCGGGGACGGTACGAAATACACCGATGAAGTTTTTACCCTCTTACATATGTATACTTCGGGCTGAGCTCACCCTGGAATGGATTTGGCAACTACGCTGATGTCCGCCTCAAATTTCAGATGCACCTAGGTTGTTTCGCCCGATCAGTCGCAGACCGACTTGATTGCGATCATGATCAACACTTATAACTTCAACCCGGACACCTTCGCCAATTTCAAGAGGCCGCTCTTCGCTTTCCATGAGTTGACCTAACTCACTGTTATGCAGCAGCGCATCAAAATCAGGCGAAATTCTGACAAACGCGCCAAAATTAACCGTCGACGAGATGGTCCCATCAACTATCACGCCGAGCATGATTGAGTCGGGTATCGGGCCACGTGATGGCTTATTTTTTCTTAAACGGCTTTTCACTCCGTCTACAACTTGCCGCGGGGTACGTTCATAGTGACTGGTTTGATATCTCACTACCGTCCGTAAATCGGGAGTAAGAATAGCCAAGTATCCTTTCCACTTAAAAAGATGACCGCCCCTACTTAATTTGTAATAATTCCCCTTTTGAATTGACTTCTCAATTAGCAACTGGATATTTGAGATTGCATCTTCGGCACTCCCCTTGTGATACGCAGTGAACTCTTTCTGAACCGTGGTTGAAACCCAGAGATCTTTCGGATTGAAAGTCGATTTATCAAAATCAACGGCGTCTCGACTTTCATCGAAGACGAGATCGTAGTCTTCGTCAACTATTAGTTTTCTTCGATGAAACGAAGACCGCGTCCGATAACTGGGATCGCCAAAGTAAGCGCCAATTGGGACAATTCGAACGTGCGACTCAATGCCACAGTTTTCGGCTTCGTCCTGCATCACCCGACTGCATTCCAGGCCAGTGACATCACGACAAAACAGTCTGCGTGAATCACCAATGAAAACTGGCCGAATACGGCCTTCGCTGGAAGTGGGCTCTTCTGACATGTCCATGCAGAAACGGTAGTACTCAATTGATTGACCGATTGAACTGCTTCCATTTAACTTTTGAAGTAACACCAGTCGCGGACCATGGAGATGCTTCCAGGGAATTGCCAGTGCCGCACGAGGCGTCAAAAGACTCTTTGATTTGCGCAATGATCCCCGCGATGTGAGCGACCGCTACCCTCTTTAAATGTCCTTTGATTCTCCAAACTCCTCAGAAAACAGCTCGAGCTCTAGGCCGCCAGCGAGATCGGGCAAGAAGCTCACTTACCTTGCGCTCGTACTTTCAGTAGTGGCAATCCTTCTCTCAATCGTTGCCATTGGCTCATCTGAGGAATCATCAGAAGTCATTGAAACGGCAACACCTGTTGCTACTTCCGACACCGCAAGTCCGGCAGATGAGGAAAGCGAAGACTCCGGAGACACTGCAGACCTGTATCAAGCTCCAGCAGACATGGAAGCTTTCATTGATGAAGTTGCACAGTCTCTTGTGCTTATTCAGTGTGCCGACTCATCGGGAACTGGTTTTGCCTATGAAATTTCAGGGCTCGAAGAGGGATACAACACCTTTATTGTGACCAACCATCACGTTATTGAAGATTGCATTAACGACCCAGATGCACTCACCGTCTCGCATGGCGAAGACTACAAACTCACGACAAACTCTTCTCTGTTTGACCACGACGAAGAAAACGACCTCGCACTCATTCAAGTGGAAGCCTACATTGTGCGGATCCCAGAGTCGAAAACCTTTGCATCTTCTGGTTGGTGGAACATGGCAATTGGAAACCCCATTGGCGATACAGAGTTGTTGTTTAATGCCACAACCTTTGGCCATATTGTTGCCGTCGATCGTGAGCGGTACAACTTCACCTCAGCCATTATTAACCCTGGCAACTCGGGTGGACCCTTGGTGAATAGCCGTGGCGAACTTATTTGTATTAATACCTTTGCGTGGGCAAGCACAGAAGATGGCGTAGCAAATATTGCTGTTGACTCAGATCTCTTATGCGTAAAGATTATTGACTGCGGCGATGAAAGCTTGAGCGGCGAAGGGGAATAGCAAGAGCCCGCGCTCGCGAACTACTTCTGAAACGCGGGGCAATCGCCTGATTTTTTGAAATAGCACCAGTCGCAGAGCTTGGTGATATTGCAATGGAATTCACCGGTGCCGCACGAGGCGTCGAGTGATTCTTTGGTTTCCACAATTACACCTTTGGCGACGGCCAAGTTGACGGGGGTCACCGAGATTTCATGCACTATTGGTTCTTTGAGATAGAGCAGTTGCAAGCGCGAGGTGGTTTCTTGGTCGGCTTCTTGCAACATGAGTGCGTAAGCAAGGAGCTGGAAGAACTCTTCGTTTTGTGTGGTGAACTTTGATGAGGGCACTTTGCCGGTTTTGTAGTCGGAGATGGCTACTGCCCCATCGTCTTCGAAAATGAAACGGTCAATGAAGCCGAGCATCTGCACGCCTTCAACGTTGGCTTCTACTTTGTGTTCCATGCCGTCGAGTTCAATGTCTTGTGGGTTCTCAATACTCCAGAGATTCTTCATGCATTGGAATGCAGTGAGCTTGAAGTCTTTAATAGAGCCGAGTGGTTCAGCGAGGGCCAACACTTGCGCTTCCCAATCGCCTGCTTCCCAACGGGTGGCGGCAAGTTCACGCACGCGGTCGACCGTGCGCTCTTCGGCTTCTACTTGATAGAGATGCTCGAGCACATCGTGTACGAAGGTGCCTACATACTGTTGCCAGGTGGGTGGCTCTTGAATTTTGTCGAACTTGGAGAGCTTGAACTTTTGAGGGCAGTCGCGAAAGAGGCGAATAGAGGACGGCGACAAGTAATTCGGCGGCGTGAACATATGGGTCAGTCTTTCAGGTAGGTGTGCAGGCGTGGTGCGAGCTACTGCGGGCGGAGTTTGCGGCGGAAACGAATGGGTGGGTTGAGGTATTTCGTTTTGCCTGCGGTGTAAAGGCGTGCAGGGCGGCCAGGTTCGCTGCCAAAGGTAATGAGCGAGTCAGACGCGCGTACGAAGTCGTTTGCTTGTTCTACTTTGCGGCGGAAGTTGGCGGGGTCAACCTTGTCGAGCACGAAGGCTTCATATACCCAGCGCAGGTCGGTGAGGGTGAACTCGTGCTTGCAGAACTTGAGCGCGATAGGTGTGTCTTCAAGTTGTTGGCGGGCGGTGCGGCGGGCGTCGCGAATGATGGTGCGGTGGTCGAATTCCAAAATGCCGTCGTCGCGTAGTTTGCGATACGGCATGAAACGGGCGTCGTCGGAGTTGCTTTCAGGTGCAGGTGTTTCGGGTTCGGGCACGAGCACTACATAGGCAACGGAAATGGCGCGCCAGCGTGAGTCGCGGTTGGGCTTACCGTAGGTGCCTACTTGAATGAGGTCGGCTTTGGGAACCGTGATCCCGGTTTCGCGCTTCACAATGCGCAGAGCGGTGTCGGGAAGGTCTTCGTTGTCGGCAACGAGGCCACCGGGAAGAGCCCATTTGTCTTTGGGGGCTTCGGGGCGATGCATTACTAATACCTGGAGG
>JAPKZV010000171.1 GCA_026393585.1 Actinomycetota bacterium | reverse complement strand
ATGGCTCTGAACCTCTACGGCTTTTTTATGTGTTTGCCCGTGATGCATTTTCTGATGTGCACTATGAGTTTCCTGGAGCGATGTAATGCGCAAAGTTGTGGGCCTAGGGGTTGCTGCAGTCATTGCTATTGCAGTGGTGTTTGCGGTGGGGCAAAACAATAATGAAGGCACATCGGAAGCTCCAGTGAGTACTTTGGGGCGCGCGGTGAAAAATATTGCGGGAGGCGAAGAGGCGCAAGTTGGGGCAGTTCCCTTTCAGGTGTCGCTTCTCACTGCTGAACCCGATTCTGTTGCAGCGAGCCCCAGCGATACATCGAAGTGGTTACTGGCACAATGTGGAGGCTCACTCATTGCCAAACGATGGGTACTCACAGCAGATCATTGTGTTCCGCGCAGTTCTGCTGGCGAAATCAAGACCGCGTATATCTACGTAGGAGTGGGAAATAATAATTACAACGATTCCTTCGTCAACCCATTTTTGTTTCGTGTGAGCGAGGCTTATCCCGCGCGTGTTAACGGCATTGGTCTCGACTTGATGCTCCTGAAACTCAGCACTTCGGTGACGTATTCAGCAAACGTGCAGCCGGTGGCGTTACCTGTAGCGCTCGACCCCAACAAGTGGCCAGAAAAAGATTCCGTCGCAACACTCAGTGGTTGGGGCAAGCGACTCGATGGCACTTCGTCACCAGTGCTGATTGGTGATTCTCCGAATGATGTTGCATGTCGTGACAGTGCTGGTAATGCTCGGGCAACCAGTTTCTATAATTCGGCGAAAGACATCTGCGTCAAGGGCGGAATATTTGGTGAAACTTTGGCGGGAGCATGTGAAGGCGACAGCGGCGGACCAATGACCGTTGTGGTTGACGGCATTCCTGTTTTGGCAGGTGCAGCAAGTGTGGCCTTAGGTGTGAGAGGTGCAGACGGAGTGGTGAATTTCTGTACCGGATATCTCCCCACTTTGTATGCGCGAGTTCCAGCAAATATCGGCTGGATTGTGCCTGCGGCAATGACAAATATTGTTGTGGCGCCAGCAAATGGAGGAGTGCAGGTCACTTGGGGCAGCCCAACCGCCACTCCGGCACTTCCCGTGACCGATTATGTGGTTCAGTTGCGCGAAGTGGGTGTTACTGATTTTGGTGAAGTAAATGACGGCGTGTCTGTGAATAAAAGTGTGCTGATTTCTGGAGTTGACCCAGCAAAGACCTATGAGGCACGGGTTGCAGGCATCAATGCAGTTAATAGCGTTGATACGCAGCAGAGATTATTTTCTCCTGTTGTGCGTTTCACTGGTGCAGGGGTCGTTGTTCAGACCACCACCACATCAACTTCAACAACCTCAACAACTTCAACAACCTCAACAACGTCAACGACATCTACCACTGCTCCGACCACAGCGGCTCCTGTTGCATCCACCACAACGGTGGTGGTGGAATCTCCCAAGGTAAACCCCGTCATTTTTGGTACTCAAGATGCAGTAAAAGACATTGTGCCCACACTCACTTCAATGCAACTGCCAACGGCAACCTCGTCGCTTCCATCAGCTGCTGGAAGGGCAGTTGCAGGACAAACCCTGGGATTCATCGACACGGCTCAGGCGGCTGGTGTGTCTGCTCCGAAAGGCGCGGTGGTCTCGGTGCGAGTTTCTGGGAATTCATCAAAAATTTGCTCTGTCAAGAAATCGAGTGTGGTGTTGAAAAAAGCCGGGCAGTGCCGCCTGACCGTATTGGTCAAAGCAGGCAAGACAAAGGCCAAAGCCACTTCAGCCACATTGACGGTGAAGTGACTTTTTTCTTAGGTAGTTCTTAAGAATAAGTACCTTTCCTGACGGGACATTCATCACTTTTTCATTTAGGTTCTTTGAGTCGGCGAGTACGCTGAAAGTAGGAACCATGAAAAATACATCCGCACGTCCATTTTCCGTCCGCGCCGCAGGATTTAGCCTTGCCGGGGTTCTTGGCGCCTCGCTTTTGGTCACACTCGTTCCTTCCCAGGTTGTATCGGCAGAGGCTCCTGCTGGCGAGTACATCGTTACCTTCGATGCCGCAAGCAATCTGAGCAGCAAATTGCGCAAAGAAATGCAACTTGGCAATACGGTCACCGACGTTTTCACTTCAGCAGCAGATGGGTTTGTTGCCACGCTCGACTCTGCCGATGTCGCACGACTTCGCAAAGACTCCGACGTCTCATCAATTGAACTCAACAAGATTGTGCGTCTCGTTGATGACGTTCCCGTTACGAATACATCAGCGGTTGCCGGCAGTCGGTATATCGTTCGCTTGAAATCAACTGCATCGTTCGCGGCTGCTGCTTCAATTGCCAGTGATGTCGGCGCAACAAACGTGACATAATATCGCAACGTCTTTGCATGTTTTGCTGCCGACTTATCGGCTACTGCAGTGGCTGAACTCACTGCAAATACCAACGTTGAATCAATTGAACTCGACTCTGTCGTTTCTATTTCCGCCGATCAAGCCAACCCCACGTGGGGCTTAGATCGCATTGACCAGCGCAACTTGCCACTGAACAACACCTATTCATATGCCAACTCAGGCACTGGTGTCACCGCATATGTTGTCGACACCGGAATTCTTGCTACACACAGTGAGTTTGCTGGTCGTGTCTCTGCTGGTTTCAGTTCCATTTCCGATGGGCGTGGCACCACCGACTGCCACGGGCACGGAACACATGTTGCAGGCACCCTGGGTGGCACAACATTCGGCGTTGCAAAATCAGCAACACTCGTACCTGTTCGCGTGATGTCATGCGCTGGCAGCGGGTCTACTTCAGGCGTTATTGCTGGCATCGATTGGATTATTGGTGACCATCAAGCAGGAGTTCCCGCAGTAGCCAACATGAGTCTCGGTGGCCCTTCATCTGCTGCGTTGAATGCGGCAGTTGCTCGTGGTGTTGCCGATGGTGTGGTGTTTGTCGTGGCCGCCGGAAACGATGGTGTCAATGCATGTCGATACTCGCCAGCAAGTGCGGCAAGTGCCGTCACTGTGGGTGCAACCGGGGCAACAGATGTGCGTGCAACGTTCTCTAACTTTGGCTCGTGCCTCGACATTTTCGCTCCAGGTGAAGCAATTACCTCTTCAAACATTGGTTCCGACACAGCTAGTGCAACGTGGTCGGGTACTTCAATGGCATCGCCGCACGTTGCAGGCGTAGCAGCTCTTTTGCTTGCAGCAACACCAACAGCAACTGTTGAAGCCATCTCGCAGGCCCTAGTGCTGAACGCCACGACAGGTTTAGTAGGCAATGCCGGAAGTTTGTCACCCAACAAATTGGTGTATTCAGGAAGTCTCGAGAGCGCGCCAGTGGTTGCACCAAGTGCCCCACGAGCCTTAAGTGCTGAAGCACGCAACGCTTCGGTTGCCCTGACTTGGCAAGTTCCGAGCACAAATGGCGGCGCCAATATTTCTGATTATGTAGTTGAGTTCAGCACCGATGGTTCTGTGTGGACCACATTCGCCGATGGCGTTTCGTCTGGTCTCGCAGCAACTGTGACCGGACTCGTGAATGGCACTTCCTATCAATTCCGCGTGAAGGCAGTGAACACTGCCGGCGCCGGAG
>JAPKZV010000009.1 GCA_026393585.1 Actinomycetota bacterium | reverse complement strand
TCGTGTCGTGCCTGCCCACGGCTTGTTGAATGGCGCGAAGACATTGCTCGCGAAAAACGAGCCATGTTTCGCGACGATACGTATTGGGGTCGGGGAGTGCCGGGCTTTGGCGACGCACAGGCGCAACTTCTAGTACTTGGCCTCGCCCCGGCAGCGCACGGTGCAAACAGAACAGGCCGTGTGTTTACAGGTGACAAAAGTGGCGACTGGCTGTACCGCGCAATGCATAAGGCAGGTTTTGCAAATCAACCCACGTCGCAGCATGTTGATGATGGTTTACACCTCAGTAATGCCTGGGTTACTGCTGCAGTGAAATGTGCGCCGCCAGCAAATGCTCCGACCCCCGATGAACGCGTCACTTGCAGGCCATTTTTGGAACGTGAATTTGCAGCATTAGATAGCGCACATGTGTTGGTGTGTCTTGGTGCATTTGCATATCAGGCAGCAACAGAGTTTTTGCACATTCGTCCGCGCCCAAAATTTGGACATGGTGTTGAAGTGCAACACGGCAAGTGGACCTTGCTCTGTTCGTTTCACCCCTAAACGCACTGCGTAGCGCTGCGGCCGAGGCCGCAAGCGCGGCTTTCCCGTCGTCGAGGAAATCGGCAAGTGAAACAAATCCATGAAACTGGCTCGACCAACGCACATGCGACACAGCAACACCCAGTGAGGAAAGACGCTTGGCATATGCCTCGCCTTCATCACGCAAGGGGTCGAATTCAGCGGTAATAACAAATGCGGGCGGAGCTGCGGCAAGCACTTCATCGGTATCGAGCAACGGTGAAACACGTGGGTCGGTTGCAGTGCCCTGGTTGCCACTGAGGTAGTGCTCAACAAACCACTTCATGCCGGCATGTGTGAGAAATGGGCCGTCTTTGTTTTCCTGATGGCTCGGGTGTCCAAGACGACAATCGGTGACGGGATAAATGAGCAACTGGTACACGCATGGAATGACCTGCATGTTGGCAATGATGGCTGCGAAGTTGCCGCCAGCAGAGTCGCCACCTACTGCAATGCGCGTTGCATCGCATCCGATAGATGCTGCGTTGTCGTAGGCCCAGCGTGTGGCTGTGACGCTGTCGGTGAGAGGAATAGGAAAGGGGAACTCTGGAGCAAGCCGGTATTCCACCGAGAGCACTGCACATTCACTTTGCATGGCAAGCGCGCGACAGACGCCATCGTGTGAGTCGACATTGCCGAGCACCCAACCACCACCGTGGTAATACACGAGCAAAGGAAGGTTGGTGTTGTTGTTGGGCTTGTACAAGCGCGCAGGTACGCCACCAGCATCGATGTCTTTGGTTTCAAAGATAGGCAGGGCCGACGGTGTGGTGCGCGCATTGCGAATATCGCGCGCGTTTTGTGGCGTGTCTTCTTCGAAGGGCTTATCGCCCAATGAGTCGATGAAGTTGATGATGAATTGTGACTGAGGATGCAGTGGCATCACCACAAACTAGTGCGCCGCAGGGGCCGTTCCGTCAGCCTTCTTCTTGGGCTCAGGCACACCCACTGCAGGGGCGCCATCGGCCCATTGTGGCCAGCGACGACGGCTCACAATAGAAAGTGTGCGCAGTAGCTTCATGGCCACTTCGTCTTCTTGTGCGGGCCGGGCTTCAATGACGCCATCGGCAATCATGCGGGTGATGACTTCCTCGCCAAGCTCGGTGCGCACGATGGTGAGGGTCCAGTCGTTGTCTTTGCCAATTCCGCCGGTGGCGATGTCGGAGTGCTCAGCGGCAAAGTCGGGGCAGTTCTTGCAACCCTCGCGAGTCCACTGATGGCATTCCTTCAAGTTGATCTCGTGGAAAGAACCATCTTTCATCCAGATTTGGAATGCACCTTTGATGTTCATTTTCACCATGTCGGCTTTTTTGAGGCCGTACTTCGCTTCGAAAAGCTCTGGGAAAATTGCATCGTCGAATG
>JAPKZV010000220.1 GCA_026393585.1 Actinomycetota bacterium | reverse complement strand
CTCGGCACACACTAGAAGCGATGAAGAGAACTCCCGAACAGCAACGCATCTTTTCAATGCGAAGCAGAATTTTGGATACAGCGCTCTACTATCGCTTCACCAACGTGGCACTCTTCGGCTCAGTTGCCCGTGGCGACAACATTGAAAACAGCGATATCGATTTTCTTGTCGATGCACTTCCTGGGGCACATCTCGGCACATTTCCCGACTGCATGGCAGAACTTTCGGCCATCGTTGGCAAAAATGTCGACATTGTTGAACGTCGTGGCTTAAAAGCAACCGACACTTCAATTCTTCGCGAGCAAATTTTCATATGACACGAGGCGACAAAGATCGATTGCTCGATATTTTGAGCGCCACCACTGAAGTTCAAGAAATTATGAGCAAAGATCTTTCCGCCCAAGCAAATGAAAAGGTGAAGTTGCGTGCGTTAGAACGACTCATTGAGATCATTGGCGAAGCAACATCTCGATTATCAGATGAAACCACCAGCCAAATGCCGTTAGTCAAATGGCGACTCATTAAGAATTCACGAGTCATGCTTGCTCATGAGTACTTTCGCATCAGCGGAAACCAAGTGCTCGACATTGCAAAAACCGATATTCCCTTTCTGCAAAGTGCAGTGAGAGATGTTTTAGAGCGTGCGTAAGTAGTCGAGGCCAATATCCAAGATGGGCGATGAATGCGTGAGCCCGCCTACAGATATGAAATCAACACCCGTTGCGCCAACAGCCCCGGCAGTAGCAAGGGTGAGCCCGCCACTGGCTTCGAGTAACACCTTTTTGCCAGTCTGCGCCGTGTGCTCTTGCGCTATGGCAACAGCTTCACGCAATACGTGCGGCTCCATGTTGTCGAGCAACACCAGGTCGGCTCCAGCACCTAGCGCTTCACGCAACTGGTCAAGCGTGTCTACTTCTATTTCAACCGTAATGTCGGGGGCATGTTGCCGCACTGCTTGAAACGCTGCGGCTACCCCACCGGCAGCCGCAATGTGATTGTCTTTCACCAAAGCAGCATCGCTCAAACTCATGCGATGGTTTTGCCCGCCACCGCAACGCACGGCGTACTTCTCGAGCTTGCGTAGACCTGGTGCCAATACAGGCATACCTGAAATACAACCCGGGGCACGCGATGTGAATTGCACTTCGCTGCGCAGGTCGGCCGACACGGTGGAATGAGTGGTGATGTCAATACCACCATCGAGATCTTCAAGCACTGCACCACGAATAATTTCTTCTACATAAGCAGGTGGCAAACCACGAGCGTGTAGGTAAGAGTCGAGTTCAGGTGAAATTTGGTGAAAGTGCGTTGTCATAGTTTTCCCTTAGCCAACTTCGTTGTAGCGAAAGATCATTTCTCCATTGTCACACTGCACAGCAATATGTTGTTGCCATTCACTGCGTTCGGTATCAAAATCTACGCGGCGGTGACATCCGCGGCTTTCGGTGCGAATTTCCGCAGCACCCACCACTGCGGCAGCAACCATCAACAAGTTCGTTGTTTCAAAACTCGCCAGCGATGGCACCACATCAACATGTGCGCTCTGCGTCATGTCGTTCAACACTTCACGAGCAATACCCAAGCCACTTGGCTGGCGCAACACACCCACGTGACGGCTCATGGTTGCACGCAACAACGTGCGCGATGACACATCGAGAAGCGCCGGCACTGCTTCTTCGACCACTGCACACTTTTCAGGAAGCTTCCAGCTGAGTTCACGACCCACGCGGGTACCTGCCACCACACCTTCGGTGAGCGAATTCGATGCCAAGCGGTTTGCACCGTGCACACCAGTACATGCCACTTCACCTACTGCATACAAGCCCGGCAACGATGTAGTGCCATTGAGGTCGGCCACAATGCCACCGCAAAAGTAATGCGCAGCAGGCGCAACAGGAATGAGATCGGTTGCGGGGTCGATGCCAAACGATTTACATGAAGCCGTAATGCTCGGAAAGCGCGTTGCGAACTCTTCACCTATAGAAGTGGCATCGAGAAACACGTGGTCGTCAATGCCACCGGGTGCTTCGCTCATGCGGCGCGAGATTGCTGCAGCAACCACATCGCGTGGAGCAAGGTCGGCCAATGGGTGCATTCCTTCCATCACGCTCTTACCAGCACCGTCAACCAACACTGCACCTTCACCGCGCACGGCCTCACTAATGAGTGCGAGTTGACCCTTTGCTTCTACCCCTTGCCACAACACCGTGGGGTGAAACTGAATGAATTCCATATCGGCCATTGCAACACCCGCACGCAAAGCCAGTGCCAAGCCATCGCCGGTTACTGCTGGTGGGTTCGAAGTAGAAGCAAACACTTGGCCAAGACCGCCAGTTGCCACCACCACCGCACGTGCAGTGACATAACCAACATCAATAACCAAACCTGCAGCATCGAGCCGCGCCACGCGCACACCCACTGCTCGCTTTTCACCATTGCGACCCACACCGAGCAACACATCCATCGCAAAAGCGTGTTCCATTACTTCAACACCCGCCATCAGCGCCGACTGGTCGAGCGTGCGCTGCACTTCAGCACCCGATTGGTCGCCACCGGCATGCACAATGCGACGATGCGAATGCCCACCTTCACGGGTAAGGTCGGGCGCGCCATCGGCACCTGGGTCGAATGCTGCGCCTAAACGTGTGAGATAGCGAATGGCAGTTGGTGCTTCTTCCACCAATGTGCGCACTGCTTGTTCGTTGCACAACCCAGCACCAGCCGTCAGCGTGTCGGCCACGTGCGCTTCCAGTGAATCGGTGGGGTCGAGCACTGCAGCCAAACCACCTTGTGCCCACTGCGTACTTCCCGCATCGAGTGTTCCTTTGGTAACCAACAACACATCGCGCACCGGGCGCACTGCCAACGCTGCTGCTAAACCCGCGGCGCCACTTCCCAGCACCACCACATCGACATCGCGTTCCCACGTAGGCGCAGGAGCAGCAAGTTGTGTGGGAAACAATGCCGCAAAGGGCGACGCTTGCACTTATTCCCCCGTGGGCGACGGCGTGCCCAAGGCAATCATGCGCTCTACCGACTGACGTGCACGTTGTGCAATGTCGAATGGCACCGTTACTTCATCGCGACCTTCGCGCAACGACATGAGCAACTTCTCGGGCGTAATCATTTTCATGTACTTACACACAGCTGCACGGTTGATGGGTTCGAAAATAACGAGCGGGTTTGCCTTGCGCAACTGATGCAACATTCCTGTTTCTGTTGCGACCAATACTTTTTTCGCCGTAGTGGTTACAGCTGCTTCAGCCATTCCACCAGTACTCAAAATACGTGTGCGACCTTCAGGAATGACACCACTCGATGCCAAGTACAAGGCACTAGTGGCACAACCACATTCAGGGTGAATGAAAAACTCGGCATCGGGCTCGGCCAACACGCGCTCACGCAACTCGGCACCATTAATGCCAGCATGCACGTGGCACTCGCCCATCCAAATGTGCATGTTGTCGCGCTGCAATATGCGTTGCACGTGTGCACCCAAGAACTGGTCGGGACCAAAGAGCACTTCTTTATCGGCAGGAATAGAAGCAACCACTTCGACCGCATTCGAGCTGGTGCAACAAATATCGGTTTCTGCTTTCACCGCAGCCGTGGTGTTCACATAACTCACCACTACTGCACCAGGGTGCTCAGCTTTCCATGCCCGTAACTGATCGGCCGACAAGGTTTCTGCAAGTGAACAACCGGCGCGCTCATCGGGAATAAGAATGGTTTTGTCATACGCCAGAATTTTTGCGGTCTCAGCC
>JAPKZV010000121.1 GCA_026393585.1 Actinomycetota bacterium | reverse complement strand
ATCTCAGGTGTCATGACCTACTTATTGCTGTACACCGTTTTGGTCATTGGTACATTTGCTGTTGTAGGCCTTGTGGCACGTAAGGGCGATACCGCAACTGAATTGTCTGACTTTAAGGGCCTTGGAAAACAACAGCCGGCTCTTGCCTTGGCGCTCACCGTGTTTCTGCTTGCGCAAGCAGGTGTGCCATTGACATCCGGTTTTGTTGCAAAGTTTGGTGTCATCAAGGCTGCAGTTGAAGTGAATAGCTATGCAATTGCAATTGCTGCAATGGTGGCATCGGTGATTGGTGCTTTCCTTTACCTGCGCATCATGGTGAGCGTATGGCTTGAAGAAGAGACTGCTGAAAATACACCTATACAAGTGCCTTTCTTAACGGGCCTTGCTGTAGCGATAGCCGCTATTTTCACCATCGCTATTGGTGTAGTTCCTGGTTGGTTGCTCGACGCAACACAACAAGTTGCAGCACTTACTGGTCGCTAGTAGTTATTTCTTTTAGCGAGTGAGCTCGGTTATTTCATAGCCACCACTGCGAGCAGCTGCGAGAACTGTTGCAGCGTGTTCTGGGCCTCTTGTTTCCAGAACAATTTGCACTCCGGTTTCACGCACATGAAGATCAACCCCTTCACGCACATGCTCTACCTCAACAAGGTTTGCTCCATTTTCTGCAAACAAACTTAAAAGTTGTGCGAGTCCACCAGGCCGATCAGAGATGCGCACAAACACAATGAGGCGACGCCCTGCTTGGGTTTCGTGTCGTCGAATGAGCCCAGGAATGAGACCCATATCTACGTTGCCACCAGAAAGAACCACACACGTTGTGCCCTGTGCAGATGGCGATACCAATCCGCGCATGAGTGCTGACACACCAACGGCACCGCCACCTTCAACAAGTAACTTTCCGCGTTCCATGAGAAGAATCATTGCGTCAGCAACATCTTCTTCATCGACAACAACTACATCGTCGAGCCACTTTTCAATAATGGGACGCGTAATTGTGCCGGGTCGTTTTACTGCAATACCGTCGGCGAGGGTGACAACTGGTCCGTCGGGCGCAGGGGAGTGTGCATAAGGCGCGCATGCACTGACTTGAACGCCGATGACCTTGATGCTGGGGTCAAACTGTTTGAGTGCAATTGCGGTACCGCCTGCTAAGCCACCTCCGCCGAGTGGAATGACAACAGTGCGTAAATTTTCAATGTCGTGAATGAGTTCAAGTCCAAGTGTTGCTTGACCAGCAATGACTGCAAGATCGTCGTAGGGGTGACAAAACGCCATTCCGGTTTCTTGTGCGCGTTCCATGGCGTGAGCAACAGCGTTATCAAGAGACTCGCCACCTTCGGAAGCTGTTGCACCATATGCACGACAGGCAGCAATTTTGGAAAGCGAAGCTCCGGAAGGAACGAAGATCTCACACTTCACACCGTGTGCTTTTGCAGCAAAAGCTAAAGCGCCTGCGTGGTTGCCAGCACTTCCGGCAACAACACCATGCTGGGCACTTGCCCCGAGCGTCGAAAGCTTGTTGAGTGCCCCTCGAATTTTGAATGAACCAGTGCGCTGGAGGTTTTCTGCTTTCAGCACAACGGTGCCTCCGCACAGTTCACTTAAAGCAGCCGATGGGGTGATGGGGGTGTGTTTCACATAGGCACGCCCCGCATCTGCTGCGGAAAGAATGTCTTGCGGAGTGATTGTTGTTTCGCCCATCTGCACCTACCGTAGCCCTATGCGTGCAATCCTCATTGCGAACCAAGGCGACAACGATGGCGGACATGTTGTTTCGGCCTTCCAAAACATGGGGTACGTCTTTACTCAACTCACACGAGAAGAATCAGACCAGTGGCCACTTTTGGGCCAAGATGTCGAATTAGTGGTGTCGTTAGGCTCCGATTGGTCGGTCTATTGGACGGAAGTGGCACACCATGTGTACAAAGAGAGTGAACTGCTGAGAAGTGCCCACGAGGCCGGAATTCCCCTGTTTGGGGTCTGTTTTGGGGCCCAAATACTGGCTTTTGCCCTCGGTGGCGAGGTGAAAGCGGCTCATCACACCGAAATTGGCTGGTTTTCAGTGGACTGGGAACCCAATTTTACTCAAAAAATGCCCGATTTTGCCCAAAAACAGTGGTTTCAGTGGCATTACGACATGCTCATCCCACCCGCAGAAGCCCAGATCTGGGCAAAAAGCTCCGCCGGGGTGCAGGCATTCCAGTGTGGGCGGAGTTTTGGCGTCCAGTTCCACCCCGAAGTGACCCCGGCAGTGGTGCAGAGGTGGTCACGGGTGGGTACAGCAACCGGGCCCGTTGAACTTCAGCAAGCGGGCATTGACCCCGAGACCTTGCTCGAAGAGACTGCCCGCCGGGCCGACACCTATGCGAGCCAATGCGCAGTGTTGCTGGAGTATTTTGTTGCTCAAATGCACAAGTAACAGCCTGAAATCTTGACGGGAACAGGCGATGGTTTCCTTTCAAATGCGTGTCAAGTAGTAGTTTCGTATGCGATGTCCGACTTCTTGCGTTCATATCTCACCGTGTTTTGGTTTGGGCTCCTCGCTTTTGCATTGGCTGGGCTCTTGCTGTGGGTCTCGTCGCTTTTGCGACCTCATCACCCCACACGTGAAAAATTGCTTCCGTATGAAAGTGGTGTAGATCCAGTTGGTGAAGGCTGGTCGCAAAGCCAAATTCGCTATTACGTATTCGCACTTTTGTTCGTTGTCTTCGATGTTGAAGCAGTCTTCTTGTTCCCATGGGCAACACAACTTGAGCGTTACGGATCATTTGGTCTCATTGAAATGGGTATCTTTGTCGCCGTTTTGTTGCTTGGGCTTGTGTACGCGTGGCGTAAGGGAGTGTTGCGATGGGTATAACAACACAATGCGTGCCAGGTGAATTGCGTACTTGCAGAATGACAAAGGCGAAGGGCTAAAAATATGGGACTCGTAGAACGTGGTCGGCTACCCAAGCCTCTTACCTCACTTTTCAACATGGGACGCTCGTACAGCTTGTGGGTGTACCAGTGGGGTCTCGCATGATGCGCTATTGAAATGGGCGCTGCCTTTGGCTCGCCGCGCTACGACGTGATGCGTCTTGGTGTGATTCCTCTCCCTGCAAGCCCACGACAAGCAGACCTTGTAGTGATCTCGGGAACAGTGACCGACAAAATGGCTCCGGCTGTCAAGCGTTTGTACGAGCAAATGCCAGAACCAAAATACGTTATTTCAATGGGAAGTTGCGCAAACTGTGGCGGACCTTATTGGGATAGTTACTCAGTAACTAAGGGCGTCGATCAAATTATTCCGGTCGATGTTTACGTTCCTGGTTGCCCACCACGACCAGAAGCACTTCTTGAAGGAATTGTGTTGTTGCAACAACGCATTAAAAATGAAGATATGGCTGCGCGCTGGCGTGGTGACGGATACGTCGCTATGAACCGTGATGCTGCAGCTGTTGCCGAGCGGAAAGGTGAACCCGTTGTCGTCTCCCGCTGAAGCAACTCCGCGTCAAGATCAGATGCGTGAACAATTATTGAGTGATGTAACGGCTTGCTTGGGCGATGCGCTCGTGGAGTCGCACATCAATGTTGGCAACGACCTGTGTGTACGTATCGCTACCGATGCATGGGCAACAAGTGCTGCAGCATTAAAGGCAAGTTTAGGTTTCGACTACTTCTGTTTTCTTTCAGCAATCGATTGGATGCCATCGCCTTTTGGAAAAGGTGAAGAAGATCCAACCGCAGAACGAGAAGAACGCAGTACGGAAATCAAACAAGGCCTTGCAGGTGGCGAGACACGGATGCAAGTTTTCGCTCGTTTGGTGAATCACCGCACTCATGTAGGTATCACCATGAAAACCGATGTTCCCGATGCATCTCCAGTAGTTCCCTCGTGGGTGAGTGTTTTCGCTGGTGCAAACTGGCACGAACGAGAAACTCATGAAATGTTTGGCATTTCATTTTCCGGTCACCCCGATTTGCGCAACATGTACCTGCCAACCGATTTTGAGGGGCACCCATTGCGCAAAGACTTCCCACTGCTGTCACGCATGGTGAAACCATGGCCTGGAATTGTCGATGTAGAACCACTTCCTGGCGGCGGCGATGAAGATGAAGCGGAAGGATCAGCGCAATGACAATGATTGGTGATCGTCAACAGTTGGCTTACATTGCCTCGCAAGCAGCAGATGCGCGCGTCAACGTAGAACTCGAAACCGAGGGGATGACCCTCAACATTGGGCCACAGCACCCTGCAACCCACGGCACACTGCGCATCATTGCTCGTCTCGACGGTGAGCAAGTGTTGTGGGCAGAACCATCGTGTGGATACATGCATCGTGGTTATGAAAAGTTGACCGAAGTGCGTACGTTCCCGCAAGTTACTGCTCTCGTGAACCGCATCGACTGGCTCGGCAGTTTTGCAAACGAAGTGCCCTTTATTTTGGCAGCTGAACAGTTGATGGAAATTGAAGCACCACCTCGTGCGCAATGGATCCGTACCATTTTGTTCGAGCTTTCCCGTATTGCGAACGTCTCGCTCTTCCTCGGAGACCTCGGAGTGCAGCTCGGTGCAATTACTCCTGTCTTTTTTGCATTCCGAGATCGCGAATATGTGTTGAACCTCATTGAAGGTGCAACCGGCGGACGCTTCCACCCCAACTTCGACCGTATTGGTGGACTCAAAGACGACCTGCCTGCAGGTTGGATTGATGAAACACGTGCAGTGATGAAAAAGATGCGGAAGTTCTGCGACGAAATTGAGAACTTGCTTTTCGGCAACGAAATCTTTGAATCACGTACTCGTGGTATTGGTGTGATCCCTCGCGATGTTGCATTGCAGTACGGCATGTCAGGTGCAAACTTGCGCGCTAGCGGTGTCGACTGGGACCTCCGTCGCGATCAGTCATTACCAATGGCATGGGACAAGGTCGATTGGAAAGTATGGACACACAACGATGGCGACTCGTACGCACGTTGTTGGGTACGTCTTCAAGAGACACGCGAATCTACTTACATTGTTGAACGTCTCTTAGACACAATGCCTAGTGGTCCTGTGATGACCAAGGTGCCACGCATTATTAAGGTGCCAGAAGGTGAAGCTTGGATTTCAACTGAAAACCCGCTCGGTGAAATGGGTTATTACGTTGTGTCAAAGGGTGACCTCGGACCTTTCCGTGTGAAGATCCGTTCGGCAAGTTTTAACAATATTTCCATCGTGCCGTGGCTGTTGAAAGGTGTTTACGTCCCCGACATCATCACCATTCTCGCTTCGTTGTACTTCATCCTCGGAGACATTGATCGCTGATGTACGCCTTACTTTCCAGCATTCCTTATTGGGGGGAAACACTTTTGCGCCTGCTTGGCGGCGCTGTTGCTGTTCTTTTACCTGCAGGAACCATCGTCTATTTGTTCCTATTCAAGATGATGTCGTTCATGCAAAGTCGTCTGGGGCCAATGGAAGCAGGACCTTACGGCTCAATGCAACTATTTGCTGAAGTAGGCAAGTGGTTGCAAAAAGAAGATCTCTTGCCAGAACGCGCCGACAGCTTTGTATTTAAGATTGCCCCGCTGATTGTTCTCGCAAGTACATTCCTGCTTGTTGCTGTCGTGCCATTTGGTCCCGATGCATGGTTCACCAACTTCGAGGCAGGTGTATTTTATGCGCTTGCAGTGTCGTCGGTTTCGGTGCTCGGCATTTTGATGGCAGGTTGGTCGAGTGCCAACAAGTACTCGTTGTTGGGTGGCTTGCGAGCAGCTGGTCAACTGATCGCATATGAACTGCCAATGATCCTCGCAGTTGTGGGTGTTGTCATTCAGGCCGGTTCAATGAATTTGCAGAACATTGTTGTTGCACAAAATGCAGGCAGCATTTTTGGCTGGGATGGTTTAGGTAATCCTTATCTCCTCACACAATTTGTTGGCTTTCTCATTTTCATGATTGCTGTTCAAGCAGAGTTAACACAGACTCCTTTCGACATGCCTATTGCCGAATCTGAATTGGTGTCGGGTTACATGACTGAATACTCAGGTTTCCGATTCCTGATGTTTTTCATCGGTGAATTCGCAACCGCCGGCGTATTTGCGTTCATCGCATCTGTACTTTTCCTTGGCGGCTGGGGCGTTCCTTTCTCTTGGTTCGGATGGACCGGAATCAACGACGTCGATAATTGGATGAATATCGGCGGACCGCTCATCATGCTCACGAAGATGCTTGGTTTGGTTTTCATCATCATGTGGGTGCGTTTTAGCTACCCACGTTTCCGTGAAGATCAATTGCAGCGTTTTGCGTGGAAGGTTCTAATTCCTGTATCGCTCGTCAACATCATGGCGACGTCAGTTTTGAAGGTTGCGTTCTAATGGCAAAAGTACCCGGATTATTCAAAGGCCTCGGAGTCACCTTTGGCACCATGGTGGAAACCATCACCAAGGGCGCCAATACCGTTCAATATCCGCATGCAAAAGAGGCACCTCCAGTGCGTGCTCGCGGCGTCATTGCGCTCCACGAAGGGAACTGCACATCGTGCATGCTGTGCGTACGTTCATGTCCCGACTGGTGCATTTACATTGAAGGGCACAAAGAACTCGCTCCGCCACGTCGTGCCGGCGGCAAGCCCCGTGCAGTCAACAAACTCGATCGTTTCGACATCGACTACGCATTGTGCATGTATTGCGGAATATGTGTTGAAGTGTGTCCGTTCGACGCGCTTTTCTGGAGTCCTGAGTATGAATATTCTGAGCCACGTATCGCCGACCTTTTACATGACAAGGCAAAACTTGGTGAGTGGATGGAAACCGTTCCTGCAGCACCTGAATTAGAAGTAGGCGCAGACAAGAAAGGCAAAAAGTAACCATGGTTGCTCAAAACATTGCCTTCGGAATTATTGCCGCCATCATGGTGGTAGGCGCACTACGTGTGGTCACTGTCAACAACGTTGTACACGCAGCATTGTGGTTGGTGCTTGTGCTCGCAGGTGCAGCAGCACAATATATTTTGCTCACCGCAGAGTTCGTTGCGGTCACACAAGTTCTTGTGTATATCGGCGCTGTGATGGTGCTCTTCTTGTTCGGCACCATGTTGACTCGAGCCCAACTGGGTAAAGAGAAACTACTGAACAACCCGACGTGGTATCTCGGCATACCAGCTTCGCTACTCCTCCTGGGTGTCATGATCATGGCGCTCACTTCAAGTTTCGGCGATGAAAAACTCCCAACCGATTCAGAACTGGTGAGCACTCAAGCAATTTCAGATCAAATTTTTGGACCGTATTTGCTGCCATTTTGGGCTTTGTCATTTGTATTACTCGTGGCCGTTATCGGCGCAATTGTTTTGGCAAGGAAGGACTAACAGATGTTGGTGAATCAATTCCTCATCCTTGCAGCAGTGCTTTTTTGCATTGGCGTGTACGGAGTCATTGCTCGACGCAATGCGGTCATGGTCTTAATGTCTATTGAACTCATTTTGAACTCAGTCAATATCAACTTTCTCGCATTTGCTTTACGCAACGGCAGTATTGATGGCCACGTATTTGCGTTGTACATCATTGCAGTTGCTGCGGCTGAAGTAGGGGTAGGTTTGGCGCTCGTCCTCCTCGTGTATCGCAATCGTAAATCCATTGCGCTCGATGAACTTTCGGAAATGAAGGGTTAATGATGTTTGCAGAGGCATCAACAGTGGCTCATGAAGCCTTGTCATCAGGTTGGTTTTTAGAACACGCCTTCATCATTCCTATTATCCCGGCAGTAGCTTTTGCCCTCATTATTTTCTTTGGCAAAAAACTGCCGATGAAGGGTAGTGAGCTGGGCATCCTCTCCATGCTTGCTTCGCTCGTGTTTGCTGTAGGCGCTGCATTGCAATGGATCAATCGAGTGAACGGTGCAACCGAGGAACAATTCATCAATCCAGTCATTCGTTCTTGGACCTGGTGGAATAGCGGCGGATTTGAATTTGGCATCGGCCAGCACATTGATGGTCTCTCGCTCACCATTTTGGTAGTGGTCGCTTTTATTTCGTCTTTAGTGCAGATCTATTCACTTGAGTATTTGCGCGGCGACCGCAGGTACACACACTTCTTTGCTTCTCTTACTTTGTTCTCGGCAGGAATGTTGAACATGGTGGTTGCAGAAAACATGATTCAACTCATTTTGGGTTGGGAAATCATGGGTCTTTGCTCATTCATGTTGATTGGGCACTGGTGGGAAGAGGGTGCAAATAGTCGAGCAGCACTCAAAGCCTTTTTCACCACACGTACTGGAGATATTGGTCTCTTGGTTGGTACCAGCGTTTTGTTCTTCAGTGCCAACTCATGGACACAAGAACACTTAGGAGTCTCAGGGTTCAGCATTCGTGGGCTCTCTGCATGGGCGTTAACAGGCGACCCAAGCCATGCCGCAATTACAGTTGGCGCAGTTGCGCTCTTCATCGCTTGTATTGGTAAGAGTGGCCAGTTCCCACTCCACACATGGTTGCCCGATGCAATGGCGGGGCCAACACCCGTGAGCTCACTTTTGCATTCATCCACCATGGTGGTTGCTGGCGTTTTCCTCGTCGCCCGGCTCTACCCAGTGTTCTTCGAAGGAATGAATATCTTTGGTAGTGGGGTGAACCTCATTACGGTCATTGGCGGAATCACCATTGTTGTGGCCGCTGCGTTGGCATTTGTACAAACCGACATCAAAAAGGTGTTGGCGTACTCAACAGTGAGCCAATTGGGCTACATGATGATGGGCCTTGGCGCAGGCGCATGGATGCCTGCTGTGTTCCACATTTTCACTCACGCATTTTTCAAAGCATGTCTCTTTTTGGCCGCAGGCTCAATTAGCCATAGCGCATCGCATCACTCCTTTGAAATGAAAAAAGATATGGGTGGGTTGCGTAAGTTCATGCCCATTACGTTCACTACGTGGATTATTTCTACCTTGGCGCTATGCGGTGTGTTCCCTTTTGCCGGGTTCTTTTCCAAAGACGAAATCATCGACAACGTCGGACACAACGGCTACACGGTATTCATGGTTGTTGGGCTCGTTGGTGCTTTCCTGACCGCTGCGTATATGACGCGAGCAACATATCTCACCTTCTTTGGTGAACCACGCGGTGCGTCTGCTGGCGAATCACACGATGACCACGGCGATGCGCATGCAACACATGACACGCACGATGCTCACGACTCTCACGATGCACATGCAAGCCACGGCCCGCACGAAAGTAATCTTCTCATCACCGTTCCGCTCATGATTCTTGCAACCCTTGCCTTAGGCGCGGGGCTTTTCAATGCAACACCATTTGGTGAAAGCTGGGAGCGCATGACCAAGTGGGTAGAACCACGTTCGGTTGTGGTGGAAGATATGGCCCACGCATCTGTGGGTGAAACTCGTGGCGTACGCACCGAAGACACCGTTGCCCCGGAACTGATGATGAGCGCTGCTCCGGCAGCAACTGCTGCTGGTGAAGAGGCACCTGTTGGTGAAGAGCCTCACGCTGCTGAAGGTGAACATGGTGCGCATGCTGAATCAGTATGTGGAACAAGTACTCCCACAACAGGAATCTGTTACGCACCGCAACTGCACCATGCTCCTTTCAAATGGGCAAAGGGTGCAATGTCAGTGCTCATCGTTCTTGTGGGAATGCTTATCAGTTGGCTCATTAGCGTGCAGATGTACACCAAAAAGTCTGGTTTCTTTGTCGGGCTCACGAGCCGCAACAAGTTGCTTGCATTGGGGTATGGCTTCTTGGTGAACAAGTACTACCTCGATCATCTTTATGAAAAAGTGATTGTGCACGGTATTGCACACCCCATAGCAAAAGCTGCTTATTGGGTGAACCAAAACATTCTCGACGGCATCGTCAACGGTGCTGGTCTTGTAACGCGGCGCGTTGCAGGTTGGGTTTATCGCAATGTCGACCAGCGTGTGGTCGACGGAGCAGTAAATGGTTCTGGCGCAGTTGCGCGTGGAACTGGAAATGCATTACGTCCGGTGCAGTCCGGAAAAGTAAGTCAGTACGGGGCCTTGTTATTTGCTGCTGCAGCAGTAGCCGGACTCGTACTCATCATTGTGAATACCTGAGTTTTAATACGTAAACAACATCAACAATTGAGGAGCTATACGGCATGGACATACTCCGTGACCACAACTGGGTGCTAAGCGTCGGCACCTTCTTACCACTGGCCGGTGTGCTGGTGATGTTGTTCATCCCTAAAGCGGAAGAGCAACTACAGAAGGCCGTTGCACTGATCACTGCACTAGCAACGCTTGGCGTTGGTGTGTACACCCTCACGTTGTTCAACTACGACCGCGCTGGAGAAATGCAATTTGTTGCACAAACAAATTGGATCTCTGTCATTAAGAGCACGTATTACATCGGCATCGATGGCATCAGCTTGCCGTTGTACATCTTGTCGATGGTCATCACCGTGTTGGTCATGATCTACAGCTGGGACCACATTCCCTCACCAGGGAACCCAAAAGCATTCCTCATGCTGATGCTTGTTTTGCAAACGGGTATGGCTGGAACCTTTATTTCGCAAGACCTTATTTTGTTCTTTGTCTTCTTTGAACTTGTTCTCTTGCCGATGTACTTCATGATTGGTGTGTGGGGTGGCGAAAACCGCCAATACGCATCACTCAAGTTCTTCTTGTACACGATGTTTGGTTCGGCGTTAATGCTGGTTGCATTCCTTGCATTGTTCTTCAAAACCGGAGCAGAAAGTTTCGCTATTCCATACCTTGTAGAAAATGGTGGCGCGATTGCCAAAAACACACAAGTGTGGATTTTTGCAGGAATGTTCATTGGTTTTGCCGTCAAAGTTCCGATGTTCCCGTTCCACACGTGGTTGCCCGATGCGCACACACAAGCCCCAACTCAGGGCTCAGTTATTTTGGCTGCAGTACTTTTGAAGCTCGGAACCTACGGCTTCATCCGCATTGCCATTCCGATGTTGCCCGATGCCGCTCGTGAATGGGCTCCATATATCGGTCTCCTTTCTGTCATCGGAATCATTTACGGTGCACTGGGTTGTTTGGCGCAAACCGACATGAAACGACTGATTGCATTTTCATCAGTAGC
>JAPKZV010000252.1 GCA_026393585.1 Actinomycetota bacterium | reverse complement strand
AGCGATGTGATGGCTATTACCGAAGAACTCTTCGTTGCCGCCGCGCGCGACGCCATTGGCACCACCATTGTCGACATCAATGGCACACCAACCGACTTGGCCGAACCTTTCCGCCGCGTACGCATGATCGACCTCGTTGCTGAAAAAACGGGCGTTGCAGTTCACCCCTCAATGGAGCGTGAAGAGTTGCGTGCGCTTGCTGTAAAGCACAACGTACATGTGCAGCCACAATGGGGCACTGGCAAGATTATTGAAGAGATGTTTGAAGCTCTTGCCGAACACGAGCTCATGGCCCCAACTTTTGTTACTGGCCACCCCGTGGAAATTAGCCCCCTCGCCCGAGTTGACCGCAACGACCCATTCCTCACCGAACGCTTCGAGTTGTTCGTAGGCGGCCGCGAACTTGCTAACGGCTACAGCGAGCTCAATGACCCCATTGAACAACGCTTGCGTTTTGAAGACGAGCAAAAGGCCAAAGAAGCTGGCAACGCCGAAGCAGGCACTGTTGACGAAGACTATTTGCGTGCTCTCGAATTCGGTATGCCACCAACGGGCGGCCTCGGCATTGGCATGGATCGTCTCACCATGCTCATTGCTGGCGTGCCCACCATTCGCGACATCATTTTGTTCCCCACACTTCGCCCTGAAGTTTTTGAATAACACCAGAAAGGTATTCCTATGACCACTTCCGCTTGGGGTGTTGGCCTCGCCACCGTGGCCGCCGACGGCACCGTTCTCGACACACGTTTTCGCGCATTGGGTTTTGGCGATGCCGTTCCTACCGATGCACCGCGCAGCAGCATTGCCGCAGCCGCACCCGGCGACCCCAAACGTGGTGTTGCCTTTCAACCAGTAGAGCTACTCATCGACACCACTGCTGCACCCACTAGTGCAAGTGATGTGTATTTGCGCTTGCACTTGTTGTCGCATCGCATGGCCTTGCCACGCACGCTCAACCTCGATGGCGCCTTCGGCTTACTTGCCAACGTTGCATGGACCAGCCGCGGCCCTGTTGCCCTCGACCAGTTGGAAAGCATCACCTGGAACTTCGCACAACGCGGCGACTACCTCGTGGTGAATGGTGTCGACAAGTTCCCCCGCATGACCGACTATGTAGTGCCATCAGGCGTGCGCATTGCCGATGCCAGCCGCGTGCGCTTGGGTGCTCACTTAGCTGCAGGCACCACCGTGATGCACGAGGGCTTTTGCAACTTCAACGCCGGAACACTTGGCGCCTCCATGGTGGAAGGTCGCATTTCTGCTGGTGTGGTTGTGGGCGATGGTTCCGACATTGGTGGCGGAGCGTCCATCATGGGCACACTCTCGGGTGGTGGCAAGGAAGTCATTTCAGTTGGCGAGCGTTGCTTGCTCGGTGCCAACTCGGGCCTTGGCATTTCACTGGGCGATAACTGCATCATTGAAGCAGGCTTGTATGTAACAGGCGGAACCCTTGTGCGCCTTCCCGATGGCGAAGTGGTAAAAGCTCGTGCGCTGTCGGGCGCCAACAACTTGCTCTACCGCCGTAACAGCACCACCGGTGCCGTTGAAGCATCACAACGTGAAGGCACCTGGGGCGGCTTGAACGCTGCTCTACACAAGAACTAACAATGACTCCACAAGACCTCGCTCAACTCATTCGCGCACGTCGCAGCAGTTTGCTCATCGACGCTCAACGTGAAGTGCCACGCAGCATTGTTCAAGAGTTATGTGA
>JAPKZV010000023.1 GCA_026393585.1 Actinomycetota bacterium | reverse complement strand
AATAACCGTCCTATGAGTTTTCTCGGCGCGTAGCGTCACGAAATGCGTGACATACCGCGCCGAGAACCCTTGGGTTTGGCAGGATGGTGGTGTGAGCGATCAAATTGACACCAGAACAGGTTGGGTTTCGCCCGACGTCTTAAACGACATCCGCGATCGCGTGCCCTTGGTGTACGTCGATGCAGTGCCGGTGCGTGTTGATGAAGAAGGTCGTGTCACGCATGTGGGCATGCTTTTGCGACAAGCTGCCGACGGCACCATTAGCCGGATGGTGGTGTCGGGTCGCGTGCTCTTGAATGAACGCATTCGTGAAGCCTTGCTGCGACATCTCGAAAAAGACTTAGGGCCTTTGGCTTTTCCGCGCATTCCACCAGAGCCATCACCATTCACTGTGGTGGAGTACTTTCAAGATCCGAACATCAGCGGGTTTCACGACCCACGGCATCATGCGGTGAGCTTGGCATTTGTTGTTCCAGTCACCGGCGAATGCAGCCCCACCCAACAAGCGCTCGACCTGGCATGGTTCACCCCAGAGCAAGCAGTGAGCCAAGAAGTACGCCGTGAAATGACGCTCGGGCACGACCGACTCATTCGTTTGGCTCTAGCTTCCGTGGGGCAGCTCCCCTAAGGATTCAACCCCGCCGGCGTTTGCGCACAATGCGCGCTGCACCAGGGCGATTGTGGGGTGCCGGAGAAACAACCGACGTATGTTCATCGATGTCGATGGTGATTCCCTGCGAGTCAATGTCGCCAGGTTCGCCCGCAACTTCTTGAACCGCTGCAGGTTGCTCTTTTGGCTTGCGTCCGAGGACCTGGTCGAGGGCAAACATGCCGCCGGCAAGAATTGCCCCGGCCATGCCATGTTGGCGTCGCACGCGTTGAAGATCAGATGGCAGGACTTCGATGGGAGCAATGTCGTCGATGTCGCTGGGCTCGTTGCTCTCGCTCATTGTTGAAGCGTACTGCGAATGGTGAATGCGGCGTTGCGTCACCGTCTATTGTTCAGTTATGCCAGATAAAAACGCCGTGCATCGTGCCGCTGCGGCGTTGCGCACTGCGCTGGTTGGCAAACAGCTCGTCGGCTTCGAGGCAGAGAAGTTGAGTGGGCCAACACCGCGACTCGGAAGAACCGTTGAAGACGTGGTGTCTCATGGTCGGCACTTAGAAATTTGTTGGGACGACGACATTGTGTTGAACACCAACCTCGGCTTGCGTGGAAGTTGGGAGCTGTACCGTCGTGGTGAAACTTGGCGTAAGCCTCAACGCATGGCGCGAGTTGTTGTGGAAACAATCGATTGGGTAGCCGTGTGTTTCAATGCGCGCGATGTGGAAACATATCGCCCCGATAGTTTCGTACGTCATCCAAACTTTGGTCGACTTGGTCCTGACTTACACGACGCCAATGCCGACATCAATGAATGTGTGCGTCGGCTCATGACATATGAGAATCCAACAATCTCTATTGCTGATGTTTTGCTCGATCAACATGTTGCAACTGGAATTGGCAATGTGTATCGCTGTGAAGTTTTGTGGTCGAGTGAAGTGCACCCACTTGCGCCAGTTGGTTTGTTGCCACAATCAACATGTGTAGAAATTGTGCGCACTGCTTCTGCAATGCTGCAACAACAAAATACAGAAGCTCCGACAGATCTGTTTGCTTACGGACGTAATGGCCAACCATGCAAGCGTTGCGGGGGAGTCATCGCCGTGCAGTATCACGGTGCACCCGAGCGACTTTTGTATTGGTGCCCCAGCTGTCAACTCGGCTGTGCGCCCGCGCCCGAACCAGACCATTCAGACCCCATAGCCAGGCTCACCGATTCACATCCAG
>JAPKZV010000046.1 GCA_026393585.1 Actinomycetota bacterium | reverse complement strand
TTACTGCCTCCCTGCATTTGCTGCAGCAATAGCTTCAGCAACAGTGAAACGGTTTTCGTAAATGGCTTTACCCGTAATAACACCACTCACACCAACAATGTTGAGGAGTGCTGAAATATCGCTCAGCGTTCCAATGCCACCACTTGCAATGAGCGGTAATGGCGAGATAGTTCCTGCAGCACGTAACCCTTCCACATCGGAGCCCGAGAGCATCCCGTCGCGCGAAATGTCGGTTACTACTGCACAACTTGCTGTGGGGTACCAATGCAATGCTTCGCTTAAGGCCACACTCGATGTTGTGGTCCAGCCATCGGTAGCAAGAAAGCCCCCACGGTGGTCAAGCCCAACTGCCACTTCTACATCGATGCGTTGTGTTACATCTTCCACTAACTGTGGGGTGCGCACTGCTGCTGAACCCATCACCACGCGCTGCACGCCCAGTGCCTTGAGCACTTCTGCGTCGGCCACGCTGCGTACACCGCCACCAACTTGAACATGTGCGCGACCCCGCAAGGCCTTAGCTACTGCTGCAATGACGGGGCGATTAATAGCATCGCCGCCCTTTGCTGCATCGAGGTCGACCATGTGCACCCACTGTGCACCTGCATCGACAAAAGAGGATGCCACACTCACTGGGTCGTCGCCATAAATGGTTTCGTCGGCATAGTCGCCTTGTCGCAGACGTACTACGTTTCCTGCGCGCAAGTCGATTGCGGGATACACAATGAAATTACTCATGGGAAGACCCCGAACATGAAGAAACAAAATTTGCCAGAAGCGCTAAACCATCTTTGGCCGATTTCTCAGGATGGAACTGCGTTGCTACAACATTTTTCTGGCGCACCACTGCAGTGAGCTTTTGCCCGTAGTCACATGTGGCAATCACAACCGATTTTTCTTTGGGCACAGCGGAATACGAATGTACGAAATAGACCCACGGATTTTTTGGCAAGCCTTGAAATAGCGGATCTTCGTTTTCAATGTGCAGTTCGTTCCACTGCATCTGTGGTCGCCGCACGTTTCCTTCAATGAGTTCAACGGTTCCATGAATCACATCGAGCCCAGAAACGCCTGGGCTTTCCACACTCGACGTGAACAACATCTGCATGCCTACACAGATACCCATAAAAGGCCGCCGTGAGGCAACCGACTCATAAACAACATCTTCCAACTGCGCTGCACGCAATGCATCCATGCACGCCCCGAAGGCACCCACGCCAGGCAACACCACACCAGCAGCGTCGCGCGCTAAGCCAGGGTCTCGAGTGAGGCGAGCATCGGCCCCGCTACGCACTAATGCTTTTTGAGCGGAACTTAAATTGCCAATGCCGTAATCGAGAACCGCAATGAGCGGTTGCGTCATGCCAATACGCCTTTGGTGCTCGGCACACCTGTGCCTTCAATACGCACTGCATCGCGCAGTGAACGACCAAGACCCTTGAATGCAGCCTCAATAATATGGTGCACATTGCGCCCACGAATGAGCGTTACATGCAATGTGATATTTGCCGACGTAGCAAAAGACGAAATGGCATGTTCGGCAAGCTGTGGGTCGAATGCTGGTTCGCCCAGTGGCAACGACTCGGGAAGCGCAACTTCCCAGTAAATGAATGGGCGACCCGACAAGTCGAGAGCAATAGCTACTAATGCTTCATCGAGTGGATACATGCCACTGGAAAAGCGACGCACACCTGCACGGTCGCCCGCAGCCTGACGAAATGCCTCGCCCACTGCAATAGCAACGTCTTCCACTGTGTGGTGCGTGTCGATATGCAAGTCGCCCACTGCTTTCACGGTGAGGTCGAAGCCACCGTGGCGGGCAATTTGATCGAGCATGTGGTCATAAAACGGAATGCCTGTGGAGATATTGCCCACGCCAGTGCCGTCGAGGTTGAGTTCCACCACGATGCTGGTTTCTTTGGTTGCACGTTCAATTTTTGCTGTACGGCTCACTTCATGATCTCCTTCATGGCAGAAATAAACGCTTCGTTTTCTTGCGACGTACCAATGGTGACACGCAGACAGTTGGCAAGACCTTCCCAAGAGCTGCAATCACGCACCAAAATGCCCTTGTCGAGCAGACCTTGCCAGAGCGACTTGCCGGTAATGCCTGTTGTTGCTCGCGGGCGAAACAGCACAAAGTTTGCGCCACTTGGCCACGTGTCTACTTCAAGGCCTGCAAAGCACGATTCAATTGCGTTGCGGCCATCGATGATGTCGAGCACTCGCGATTCCATGTCGCCCACGTATTTCAACGCAAGCACACCTGCGCGTTGCTTGAAGGCATCGAGGTGATACGGCAGCACAACTGCTTCAAGGTCGGCAACTAACCACGATGGGCCAACCAAATAACCCAAGCGAGCCGCGGCCATCGACCACGTTTTTGAAAACGTGCGTGTAACTACTACCGGCGATTCTTCATTGATGAGTTCAAGTGCAGACCATGGCGCGAACTGCGCATAGGCCTCGTCGATGACCACCACACCAGGGGCAACCTTGATGAGCGTTTCAATGTTTGCGCGTGGCTCAACTATTCCAGTGGGGTTATTGGGCGAGCATAAAAAGGAAACTGCAGGGTTCGACTGTGCAACCACTCGCTCAATTTCTTGCGCGTTCAATGTGAAGTCGGCGTTACGACTTCCTTCGACCACATTGGCGCCCACCACTTTGGCGATTTGAGCATGCATTTGGTACGTGGGTGCAAAGGTTGCCACAGTACGCCCGGTACCCGAATACGCCAACAATATGGATTGCAGAACTTCGTTCGAACCATTTGCAACAAACACTTGGTTGGCATTCACCCCATGCAGTTTCGCAATTCCCACACGCAATTCAGTTGCTGCCCGGTCGGGATACCTGTTCCACTCAATGCTGTGCACGGCCTGTGCAACTTCATCGAGCCACTGCGCTGGCGGAGAAAACGGGGCCTCGTTGGTATTGAGGCGAATGGGCACGTCTACTTGCGCCGAGTGATACCCCTGCATTACCTGCAGGTCACTACGAAGTGGGAAACGAGCCATTGCTCAACGATACAGAATCAGAGCCCACAGATGAGGCGTATTTAGGTGTTCTTCACGATCTTGAGTGCACGGTCGACGGCTTTGCGAGCCGTATCGAGCGATCGCTGCATCTCAATAATGGCGCGATGAATGTCTTCTTGCTGCTTTACTCCTGGACGACTTTCAAGCTCCATGGCTCGCGAACGCACGCGTTCCACCGACTCTCCGAAGGCAGCAAGCTCGTTGCGTAATGCCATAAATGTTTCAGATCGTGGAGTGGAAGACATCTGACGATTGTGGCACACCTCGTAGAGGTTCGCTAGATACTGACCGAAGGGCAAATATCGGCAAGCAAGCATTCGCGGCATTTTGGCTTGCGCGCGTCGCACACGCGACGCCCGTGCAAGATGAGCCGCAAACTAAACCCGCCCCACTCTTCAGGAGGCAAGTAGTCGTTCAACTCGAGTTCCACCTTCACAGGGTCTTCGTGCTTGGTGAGACCAAGCCGGCGCGAGAGCCGCCCTACATGCGTGTCAACGGCAAGACCCGGCAAGTTGAACACCACGCTGCGCACCACATTGGCAGTTTTACGACCAACCCCAGGAAGCGTCACCAACTCTTCACGTTCTTTAGGCACTTCGCCGCCATAGCGATCGATGAGACCATTAGCCATCCCAATGAGGTTCTTCGCCTTTGAACCATAGAAACCCGTGGAACGAACAAGGGTCTCTACATCGGCGATGTTTGCCACCGCTAACTCGTGCGGGCTCGGATACTTTGCAAAGAGGGCTGGAGTCACCATGTTCACTCGCACGTCGGTGCATTGCGCCGACAAAATGGTGGCTGCTAAGAGTTCGTACGGGTTGCGATGATCAAGTTCGCAGATGGCAACGGGGTACTCCTCTTTTAATCGCTCGAGCACGAGTGCAGACCTGCCAGCAGGCGTGCGAGGTTTGCGTGCCGGAGTTTTAGCCATACCGAATGCTACGCCGTGGGTCGCAACACCCCGATACCCTAAAAGAATGCTCCGGCTTGAGATACTCCGCAATGTGAACGATGCAGAATTTGCTGCCGTTCATGAGTTGCTGGTGGCAGCCGAACGTGCCGATGGGCACCGTGCACTCTCTGACCACCTGTGGCTCGACTTACGCCAAGGTGGCCGAGCAGGTTTCGCTGCAGTTGTTGGAACCGAGGCCGGACACGATCACCCCGTTGCCTACTCTCAGGTGTCACGCGGTAACGACAGTTGGAGCATCGATGTGGTGGTGCACCCACACCACCGTTACGACATGGCTGCCATTGGCCCCGAGATGATGAGTGCCACTCTCGACATCGTGCGACAAGAAGGTGGCGGTCATGTGCATTGGTGGGTCTTTGAACCCACCAGTATTCATTTCGACTTGGCAGAACACATGGGGCTTCAGCCTGGGCGCGAACTCATGCAAATGCGTCGCTCACTTCCGTTGCCCGACACAATTGCTCATTCTGAAACACCATTTCACACGCGTTCATTCGTACCCGGCGTCGACGAAGATGCGTGGTTGCGAGTGAACAATGCCGCATTTGCGAGCCACGCCGAACAGGGTGGCTGGAACGCCGAGATATTGAAATCGCGCATGATGGAACCTTGGTTCAACCCTGAAGGTTTTCGCATTCACGATGTCGATGGCCATATGGCAGGTTTTTGCTGGACAAAAATGCACGACTCAGGCACGCACCTCATGGGCGAGATCTACGTCATTGCAGTTGACCCCACATTTGTTGGTCATGGCTTTGGATCACTTCTCACCATTGCCGGCTTGGAGTCGCTTGCTGCTCAT
>JAPKZV010000250.1 GCA_026393585.1 Actinomycetota bacterium | reverse complement strand
AGTTCCCCGGCGACTACAACGACATCGACTTTGCACTCAAGATGCAGTTGCTTGGCAAACGTGTCATCTACACCCCGTATACCGATTGCTTCCACTTCGAGTCGAAAACACGCGAGGCAAAACTCAACCCAACCCATGTTGCGTTGCTGGGTGAACGCTGGCGCGACCAATTAGAAAATGAAACCTACGGGCACCCTTCACTGCAGAAGTACCAAGTGGCGTGGAAATCGAACCGTCCGGGTCAGAGATCAGTTGATGAAGCAGTTGGCCCAACTGCACCAATGGCATCAAAATAAGCCAGGTGTGCCTGCACCACATAGACAACATCAACATCTTCGAGAAGCTCCACCCCTGCTTTGCCTGCTTCTGCAAGCAAATAACCCGTGAGTTGGTCTTCGGTAATGAGCACAACATCACGAATGTCTTGAGGGAGGTCAACCACTTTGTCGGGCTGCAAACCTTGAGCATGCAACCACCGCATATGCAGCATCAACATCTCGCGTAACTCATCGAGGGTGAGGCGTCCTTGGGTTGACGAGGGAAGAAGATCGGCAACGAACTCTGTTGCTTCAACGAGGTCGTAAACGGCACGAGGCGCAACGGCATCAAGCCGTCGCGCCTCGCGACCAACTACCAAAGCAGCAATCAGAAAAACTGACAGTGCTGCTGCAACTATGAAAAGAGCGAGAATCAAATGCCGATGCGCTGCGCAAGAAGCTCGCGATGGTAGGTGGGGTCACCAAACATCAATTCGCTCGACTTTGCACGCTTGAAGTAGAGGTGAGCTGGGTGTTCCCAGGTGAAACCAATACCACCATGAATTTGAATGTTCTCTGCTGTTGCGTGGAAATATGCTTCTGAGCAATAGGCCTTAGCAAGTGATGCAACCGAAGCAAGTTCTTCGTTCATTTCACTTGCACACCACATGCCGTAGTACGCAGCCGACTTGGCTGACTCCACTTCGAGCAACATGTCTGCACACTTGTGCTTGATTGCCTGGAATGAACCAATGGGGCGACCAAACTGCACGCGGACCTTGGCGTATTCAACAGCCATTTCCAGCACTTTTTGTGCTCCGCCCACTTGCTCTGCAGCAAGACCAACAGCAACAAGGTCGAACACTGTAGAGAGAACTTTCCAACCCGAGCCTTCTGCGCCAATGAGGCGAGCAGGTGTGTTGTTGAATTCAAGCTTCGACTGCTTGCGTGTTTGGTCCATTGTGGAAAGCGCTGTGCGGGTGAGGCCAGCTGCATCGCCATTCACTGCGAAAAGGCTGACGCCTTTTGCTGTGCGTGCGGCAACAATGATGAGTGACGCTGTATTGCCGTCGATAACGAACGACTTTGTTCCTGAAAGTTTCCAATCGGAACCTGACCCTGTTGCAGCCATTTGAATACCTGCTTCGTCCCACTTGCCAGATGGCTCAGCGGTTGCCAAAGTGGCAATGGTTGTTCCGGCAGCAATACCGGGAAGGTATTCCTTCTTTGCAGCTTCATCGCCGCTGTGCAACAACGTGTTGGCAGCGAGAACCACTGTGGAGAAATAC
>JAPKZV010000260.1 GCA_026393585.1 Actinomycetota bacterium | reverse complement strand
GTCATTGAACGATTAGCTGCACTGGGCGCCAGCTTCGATGTTGCCAGTGTTCCTGAAATTGATTTGGTGTTGTCGTGTGGCGTTGAACCAGCGCGTATCTCTTTTGGAAATACCATTAAAAAGCAGCGCGATATTGCTTACGCGGCGCAGCAGGGCATCACTCGTTTCACGGTTGACACCATGAGCGAGTTGCACAAAGTGCTTGCCGAAGCACCACAAGCAGAGGTTTGTGTGCGCTTGTTTCACGACTGCGAAGGTGCCGACTGGCCATTGTCGAAAAAATTTGGCTGTGGCTTTGCCGACGCAAAGAAGATTCTTATTGCTGCAGGTAACGCTGGTTGCACTACCGGCATTTCCTTTCACGTAGGTTCGCAACAACGCAACCTCGATGCGTGGCTTGCACCATTGCAACTATGCCAGCAGCTCATTACTGAAGTGTCGCGAGAAACAGTTGCACCAGAGTTTGTAAACCTTGGCGGCGGCTACCCCGGGAGTTATCTCGACGACACTCCACACATTTCTGTTTATGGCGATGCAATTCGCAAAAGTTTGCACGACGTGTTTGGCAGTAACACACCACGCCTCATGGCAGAGCCTGGTCGTTACCTTGTTGCCGACGCGGGAACGTTGCATACCGAAGTTGTTCTTGTGAGCGAGCGCGATATTGACGCACGTCGCTGGGTCTACGTTGACTGTGGAGTGTTTGGTGGCCTTGCCGAAACTCTTGGTGAAAGTATTCGTTATCGCTTGCACACCGAGCACGACGCCGATGCACCATCTTCACAAATTGTGTTAGCTGGCCCAACGTGTGACTCAGCCGACATTATTTACGACAAAGCTGGATACTTCCTGCCAGATGCCTTGCAAGTAGGTGAAGTGATTCGCATTGCTTCCACTGGTGCATACACCACGAGTTACTCGGCCATTGGCTTCAATGGTTTTGCGCCACTTGCACAGGGCTACATCAACATTGTTGCAATGAAAGAACCTGCTGTTTAGTTTTTATAGTTAACTGCCGAACTCAAAACCTAAGTCGGGTGCAACCAGCATTGGTTCATAACGAATGCCCGCTTCGGCGGCCATCGCTGCGCAGGTTCCACCACGGTCGACGATGACAGTGATGAGAACGACTTCAGCACCAAAGTCGCGTACGGCGTCGACTGCTTCAAAGAGTGACGTGCCGCGGGTAACCGTGTCTTCGGTAATGATGACTTTGTCGCCAGGTTGCAGTGCGCCCGCAATACGACCCGTCACACCGTGATCTTTAGATACTTTTCGTACGCTAAAACTACGAAGGTTGATGGCACGTGTAGCAGCAACGGCGGCGATGCCATATGCAACTGGGTCGGCGCCCATGGTGAGACCACCAATCGCTGTTGCTTCAGCGGGGAAAAACGACAATGCCACATTGGTGACGAGCACAATGCCATCAGGGCGACATGCGGTTTGCTTGGTATCGAGGAACCACGAACTTTTGCGACCCGACTTCAAGGTGAAGTCACCTCGCTTGACAGCGTGTGCCATGACATGTTCGCGCAACGCATGTCGGGCAGGGTCGAGTGGGGGGAGCGAAGTATTTTCAGAATTTACGGGCACATTCATGGCTCTACCGTACATACCCGATATCTTTTGTAACGTGAATGCAACAAAAGGAACGCCTGCCAAAAAGGCTGCGAAGAAGGCCACCGCCAAAAAAGTCGCCACGAAGTCGACCAAAAAGGCAATGAGCACGAAGCACAAAGACGCTTTGGCCCAGGGTCGTACCGAGGGTCGCATTATTCGCATGTACCTCGAAATTGTGGAAGCCAACAAGCCAAAGCGTGGTCGTAAGCGCACTGCCGACTCTATTACCAAGCGCCTTGCTGCTATTCAAAAAGAACTCACCACTGCCGACGCCATTGTGAAGTTGCGTCTCACACAAGAACGCATGAACCTCACCGCCGAGTTGGCCACCAAGCAACTGGGCTCAGATTTTGCAAAATTAGAAAATCAGTTCGTAAAAATTGCTGCTGCCTACTCACAACGCAACGGCATTACATATTCGGCTTGGCAAGAAATGGGTGTTCAACCCAATGTGCTGAAGCGTGCGGGCATTAACCGCGACGAACTATAAAGCGTCGATTGTTTTGCTGGCGTGTTCCAGAACACGCGACTCATCAAAAATAAATCGCAATTGCTCGTGTGTGAGGTTCACATCGAGGCTCTCTACAAGCACATCGCGTAAATGTGTTTTCGTGTCGAGCGCTTTGCGCGAGAGTTGTTGCACAATGCGATACGCATCGTCTCGGCTCATGCCGTTTTCTACGAGCGCCAGAAGCGCCGACTGCGAATACACCACACCCTGCAGTAAGTCGAGGTTGTAACGCATTTGCTGTGCATCAACTTCAAGGTTGGTGAGCAACGAAGTAAGGCGGCGCACCATGTAGTAGGCGAGCATTGATGAATCGGGCAACACAATGCGCTCGGCAGAAGAGTGCGAAATGTCGCGTTCGTGCCATAGCGGTACATCTTGCAGTGCAACTTGTAGGTTGCCACGAAGTACGCGCGATAAGCCACTGAGTGTTTCAGCAGAAATCGGGTTGCGCTTGTGTGGCATTGCGCTGCTGCCTTTTTGACCCTTGGAAAAACCTTCGCGAACTTCGTTTACTTCGGTGCGCTGCAAGTGACGCAACTCCACAGCAATGCTTTCAATGGTGGTGCCAAGTGATGCACATGCCCACATGTATTCGGCATGGCGGTCGCGGGCAACCACTTGTGTGGCAGGTGTTGGAGTGAGGTTTAATGCATTTCCTACGTACTCTTCGACCGATGGGTCGATGTTGGAGTACGTGCCTACGGCTCCCGACATTTTGCACACGGCAATACCATCGAGTGAGTTGCGTAAACGCTCTTCGTCGCGACACAATTGCAAGGTCCACAAGGCAACTTTCACACCAAAGGTGGTGGGCTCGGCGTGAATACCATGTGTGCGGCCAATGGTGAGTGTGTCGCGATGCTCATGCGCCAAAGCGGTAGTAACCGCAAGTAGCTGTGTCATTTCATCGAGGATGATGAGCATTGCATCGCGCAGTGCCCAGCACCAGCCAGTGTCGACCACATCGGTACTGGTGATACCGTGGTGAATATACGAACCAGCAGGGAAACCAATACTTTCTTGCAATACGTCAACAAACGCAGCCACATCGTGGTTAGTAATACGCTCGCGCTCAGCAACTGCATCAACAAATGCTTGGTCAACCACGGGGGCAAGTTCGCGACACTGCGCCGCGATTCCTCTGGGCACTACACCCAATTGTTCTTGGGCTTCAGTAGCGAGAAGTTCAATTTCTACCCAACGTTGCATGCGTGCAGCATCGCCAAAAATATTTGCTACTGCAGGAAGTGCATAACGCTCAATCACGCGCGGACAACACAATCGTCGCGCTCGGGGCCAGTGCCCACCATGGTGACGGGAACACCAACGATTTTCTCAACAAGCTCTACGAGTGTGCGCGCATTGCTATGGAGGCTGTCGTAGGTTTTACATTCACGCAACGAGGTCTTCCAACCCGAAATGGTTTCATACACCGGCACTACTTGCGCCAACACTTCAGCTCGGTCGGGGTAGCCGCGCAATGTTTCACCATTCAAGGTGTAGCTCACGCAAACTTTTACTTCATCAAAGGTGTCGAGTACATCGAGCTTGGTGAGTGCAATTTCAGTGAGTGAGTTCAACCGCACTGCATGACGCAACATCACGAGGTCGAGCCAACCGGTACGACGTTGGCGGCCAGTAACGGTGCCGAACTCATGCCCAATGGTGATGAGCGCTTGGCCGAGTTCATCGGGCGTGCCACTGGCATCGGCAAGTTCGGTGGGGAATGGGCCAGAACCCACGCGTGTGGTGTACGCCTTGGCAATGCCCACTACACGCGAAATATCGCGCGGGCCAATGCCTGTACCAGCACATGCACCACTGGCAATGGGGTTTGAAGAGGTCACGAAAGGGTAAGTGCCGTGGTCAATGTCGAGGAAGGTTGCTTGTGCGCCCTCTAACAACAATTGCTGTTGAGCATCGAGTGCTTCATGCAATTCGTTCACGGTGTCGCATATATATGGTGCGAGTCGCGCACCGAGTGTGGCGAATTGCGCAACAACGGCGTCGACATCGACCCCTTGCCCACCAAGGGCAACAAGAACAGCGCTTTCATCAATTGCCCGCTCACGCACTTGCGCAGCAAACGAGGTGGGTTCGAGCACGGCCCCGGCGCGAATACCTACACGGCGTGCTTTGTCGGCGTATGCCGGCCCAATGCCTTTCAGCGTGGTGCCAATTTTGTCGTCGCCGCGCTTTCCTTCAGCCAGGGCGTCGTGCAACTGATGCCAAGGGAAAATGAGATGTGCTTGGCTCGACACTTTGAGGCGCGCACAAGAAATACCACGCGACTCGAGCTTGTCGATTTCAGAAAACAGTGTGGGCATGTCGACCACAACACCGTTGCCAATGACAGGGGTGACATGGTTGTACAACACGCCACTCGGAATGAGTTGCAGCGCATACTTTTCCTCACCCACCACCACGGTGTGGCCAGCATTGTGCCCACCTTGGTATCGGGCAACATACGAATGGTCACGAGACAAGAGGTCAATGATTTTGGCCTTGCCTTCGTCCCCCCATTGAGTACCAACTACAACTGTGACGGGCATGTAACGCTCCTAAACGTGGGGAACGTAGATAAAGGCTAGCGCCTCGGTACCTCTCTGGCGATAGGTTTGTGACGTGGCATCTGCTTCACACCTTCGTATTTTGCGCTCTCTCACATGGGCCAACATGTCTGCCTCTGAACGTGCCCAACTATGTGCTCGCGGGCTTGCCGACATTTTCGACCCTGCGCTGCGCAGTTCCATCAACAACATCATCGAAGACGTACGCCAAAATGGCGATGAAGCGGTGTGTCGAGCCCTTGCTACTTTCGATGGCGTCACGCTGTCGCCTGCTCAACTCGCCATCTCGGCAGATGAAATTGCCTCCGCCACAGTTGACCCAGCTCTCGAGAGTGCCTTAATTGATGCCATTTCACACTTGCGGGCCTTTAACGAACAGCTCATGGAGCGAGCCAGCACATGGAGCATCGAACTTGAACCAGGTCTCTTTGCCGGGGAAAAAATCACTCCTATCTCTTCTGTTGGGCTTTTTGTTCCCAGCGGAAAAGCTTCATACCCCTCAGTTGCCTATCAATTAGGTGTTCCTGCCGTTGTCGCCGGAGTAAAAGACATCGCACTTCTCGTGCCGCCAGCACCAGGGGCCAATGGTGCAGTTGACCCCGCAGTACTTGTGGTGTGTCGACTCCTTGGCATCACCCGCGTGTATCGCGCCAATGGGCCCGCCGGAATTGCCGCACTCGGTTTTGGAACTGAGAGCATTTCGCCCGTGCGCAAAATTGTTGGCCCAGGTAGCCCGGCCGTTACGTGTGCTCAAGTGGAAATGCAGCGCCACGGAGTTGCCACCATGATGTTGCTTGGCCCCACCGAGAGCCTGCTTATTGCAGACCACACTGCCGACCCC
>JAPKZV010000212.1 GCA_026393585.1 Actinomycetota bacterium | reverse complement strand
CGTGCTCGACGGAGGTAATTGTGTTGTTGGTATTGAATCAACCATTGTCGATTGCACAGTGGATCCCCCGGCCATACTTCGTCAGGGTGCTATTACCCTTGAGCTCGTCAACTCTGCATTGAGGCACACGGGAGTTGTTGCTACCGAAGAATTTACAGGCGAATCTCGTGCGCCAGGCATGAAACTTTCTCATTACGCACCACTGGCTTCTGTCAAACTTTTTGAAAACAGAGTTGCTCTCTCTTCATACGAGGAACAATGTGTATTAAACAAGCTTTCGTTTGCGATCATCTTGGGACATGAAGATCGAGAACTTTATGCTCGAGAGCTGTACTCGTTACTACGCGATGCGGATGCGCTTCAACCCAAGGAAATACTTGTTCTGCTACCGGAACCAATTGACATTGGTATGGCCATTCGGGATCGACTCTTCAAGGCAGCTGCACCTCATTAATCGTGTTTACCCATGAGTCTCGTATGTGTTCCAAGTTGAAATTGCGATGATGGCTATCGTCGGCATTGTGAACTGCAATGCTCACAATAGAGCCGCCTGCTTCGGGAACAATGGAAATCAAACACCAGCAATGAAGTGGGTCATTCATGAGTACCTGTAGCGAATAGGGAGGATCTTCGTCGGCTACCTGACCCAATACATTCGCAGCCACGAAGATGTATTCATATGCATCCACCGGCAATACATCGATGCTGAAAGAGGGATGATCGCTCTTTGCGCCATGAAATGTGGCATCCAAAGAACGATTCGGAGTTTCATTTCTTTCAAGAAGTATGCGCGCTGCCTTTGTCACCTCGATAAACGCTGCGTGTGAACCACCAGCATCGGGGTGAACAATCTTTGCTAATGCTCGTTGCGCAGATTCAATATCGCTGTGCGAATAGGGTGAACTCAACTTGAGCAGAGATTCTGCCCACGCGACTTCATCGTCCGATGAAATGTGGATCCCTTTTCTCCATAAAAGCTGCAACACCTTCCTGGAAATCTTTGGTTTTGAATAACGGAAGAAGTTGCAAGAACACGTGGTGGATGTTTTGATCGAACGTTTCCGTCTCTGCTGCTCTCATCATGCGCTTGATGGCCCTGACGGCAAGTGGAGCATTGCTTGCGATGTCGAGCGCCATCGAACGTGCAAAAGCCTGCAATTCGTCGGGTGCCACTACATGATTCACAATTCCCAGCGAAAAAGCCTCATCGGCGGTGAGTGTCTTTCCAGTAAATGAAATCTCTGCAGCCTTCGCGTATCCAATCATTCTCGGAAGCAACCAAGTACCGCCGCTTTCAGGCACAATTCCGCGCTTCGCGAAACCTGGGTTGAGTTTGGCAGTGGCACTTGCAATGCGGATATCGCATCCGAATGCCATGTCGAGACCATATCCGGCTGCTCCGCCGTTGATAGCACAAATGGTTGGGGTATCCATATGGTGCAAAACAACAGGTGGTGCATTGCGCAAATCGAATTCTCCTGCACCGGCACCGATGTTGCCCAAACCTCCGAGAGCATCTTTGGGTCCAGACATCTGTGAAGCAAGGTCGAGACCTGCACAGAAAGCTCGTCCTGTACCAGTGAATACTACGCAACGCACACCACTGTCTTTCTCGGCGCGCAAAAACGCTTCCGACATCTGATCGAGCATCGCACTGGAAATAGTGTTCATTCTCTCGGGTGCATTGAGAGTGATAGTTGCAATGTGGTCTGCAACTTCGTAGAGAACTTCTTGAGGTGAATCGGATTGAGCCATTCACATAAGTTAGCCGACACAAAATGTGCAAATATATGCGGATGGATCAAAACAAGCCTGCGCCCATCCGCAATCGGATCACTGAACTCCTCAATATCCCCTACCCAATCGTTCAAGCGCCCATGGGATACATCGCTCGCTCGGCACTTGCCTCGGCTGTTTCTAACGCGGGAGCTCTTGGCATTATTGAGACCTCTTCAGGAGACCTCGTCGCAGTGCGTAAAGAAATAGCCATGATGAAAGATCTCACACCGCACCCCTTTGGCGTCAACATCGCACAGCTGTTTGTGCGTGATGAGTCAATAGCCGACTTCGTGGTGGAACAGGGAGTTCGTATGGTGACAACCTCTGCGGGTGACCCCACGAAATACACCAAACAGTTGAAATCAGCTGGCCTGAAGGTTTTCCACGTTGTGCCTACGTTGGCTGCAGCTCTCAAGGCTCAAGACGCTGGAGTAGACGGTTTGGTGGTGGAAGGCGGCGAGGGAGGCGGTTTCAAGAACCCCAAAGATGTTGCCACGATGGTTCTGCTTCCTTTGGTGTGTGAGCATGTTGAAATACCCGTCATTGCAGCAGGTGGAATCACCGACGGTAAATCGATGGCTGCAGCCTTTGCGTTAGGCGCCGAGGGAGTTCAGATGGGCACACGAATGGTCTCAGCTAAAGAAAGCCCTGTACACGAAAATTGGAAACAAGCGATCATTAATGCAAAAGAAACTGACACAGTGTTTCTCAATAGGTTCTCTCGACCCG
>JAPKZV010000114.1 GCA_026393585.1 Actinomycetota bacterium | reverse complement strand
TTAGCTCTTGCTCGTTTGCCTCAACCCACCATTGCCAAAGTGCGTGGTGTTGCTGTTGGCGCCGGGTGCAACATGGCTCTTGGTTGCGACCTTGTCGTGGCCTCTGAAAATGCTCGCTTCTCGGAAATTTTTGCCAAGCGCGGCCTCAGCCTCGACTTTGGCGGCTCGTGGTTGTTGCCACGTCGCATTGGGCTTCACAAAGCCAAAGAGTTGGCATTTTTTGCCGACATCATCAATGCGGCTGAAGCCGAGAGTATTGGCTTGGTGAACCGTGTTGTTCCCGAAGTGGAACTCGATGCATTTGTCGACAACTGGGCCCAACGACTCGCCCAAGGCCCACCCATTGCTTTGGCAATGACCAAGCGTCTTTTGAATAACTCCATGAATGTCACTTTGGAAGAAGCGCTCGACGACGAAGGCTTGTCGCAAACAGTGAACTTCTCTACCAAAGACACTGGTGAAGCAATGAAGGCCTTTGTAGAAAAGCGTGACCCACAATTTAAGGGCAACTAAACACTGTGAAGTTTGCTCGAGGTGCGTTGCTCTGCGTAGTGAGTGCCTGTGGCCTAGTATTTTTGAGTGCGCAAGTAACTATTGCTTCGCCAGTCGATGCAACGACAACAACCATTGCAGTCGTTGAAGGCGTCATTGACGAACAAGGGGGAGTGCCCCTTCCTGCAACGTCGGTGACGCCAAGCACGGTTGCTTCTGCGGTCACCACAATTCCTGCAGGGTGTATTCCCCCCGATGCTTCGCAAGCAGTGTTTGTTGGTGCACTCATTGCCAAAGACTCCACTACGGCAACTTTTGCCAACATTCGTTTGCGTTCTGGTGCACTTGAGGGGTACATCTTCAATGCAGACGGAACCGACACCGTGGTCATGTATTACGGCCGCGACGTGAAGTTTCTCTCAGTGGGCAAGGAATACCTAGTGGGTGCTGGCCTCGATGTAGGAACAGGTCGCATATTTTCCCGAGTCACAGAAGCAACGGAACTCTTTGGTGGCAATCAAGTTGCCGATATCGATAAAACCGGTGCATCGTGTCCGCGTTTTGCCGACCCCGCGCGCACACTGAATGTAGATGGCTCGTCAATTGAGTCGGGCATTCTTTCTACATTGTCTGGTAGCGGCGGTCGCTTGGCGCTGTCGGTTGTTGTGCCTGCGGGCCTCGTACTGCTGGCACTCGTGACACTTGTTCTTGTGCGTCGTCTCATCGACGCTGCTCGTGCCGAACAGTAATTTAGGCAGCGCGAAACGCAGCAGTAGCGTTTGCGCGAATTTCAGTAACCGCAGCTTCTAGGCCACCTGGGTGTTTGAATAATGCGCTGCCTGCAATGAGAACGTTTGCTCCGGCGCTTGCTGCTCCGGCAACAGTGGTTGCGGAAATACCGCCGTCCACTTCAAGATGCACTGCATCGCCTAAGCCGGCAGATTCGATCATGTTGCGCACTTCACGAATTTTTGGCTCCATGGTGGAAATGTAGCTTTGACCACCAAAACCAGGGTTCACGGTCATCACCAACACCATGTCGACAAGGTCGAGAACATGTTCAATGGCGCTCGCTGGTGTAGCAGGGTTCAGTGCAACGCCTGCGGTGGCGCCCATGTTGCGAATATTGGCCAACGTGCGGTGCAGGTGTGTGCAAGCTTCGGCGTGAACAATGAGACGCGAGCAGCCAGCTTTCACGTATTGCTCTGCCATCACATCGGGAGTGAGCACCATGAGGTGTGCTTCGAAGGGAACACTGCAGTGCTTGCGTGCAGCAGCAATGACATCGGGTCCAAAAGTGAGATTCGGCACAAATTGTCCGTCCATGACGTCCCATTGGATGAGGTCGACACCAGCCGATTCAAGGTCGCGCACAGCTTTGCCTAATTCGGCAAAGTCGGCGGGCAAAACAGAAGGAGCAATTTGAATTGGCAACGTCACGCCACTGACTCTAGCGATTGCGTCCTACGATGGAGGTATGGAAGTAACAGCTCAACAACTTGTAGCCGGTGGCGACGCACGTGCCCGTCTCCCGAGTGGCAAAGTGATCTTTGTTGAAGGTGCTCTTCCTGGTGAAGAAGTTCGCGTGCAGCTCACCGATACCCGTAAAGACTTTGGCCGTGCAACGGTGGAAGAAGTTCTGTCGGCTTCCCCTGATCGTCGTGACCCACCATGCCCACATGTTGCCGATGGCTGCGGTGGCTGCTCGTGGCAGCACCTCTCGCCAGAGGGTCAATATGAAGCAAAGGTACGCATTGTTGCCGAGTCGCTTGCACGCACAGGAAAAGTGTCGAGTGCTGCAGCAGAAGTCGACAACATCGTGCGCTTCGGTGCTGTTGAGCCCGTGGGTTCACGCACCACCATTCGTGTTGCTTTCAACGCCGAGGGCAAGCCGGGTTTTCGTGCACGCTCTAGCCACGATGTCGTCGCAATTAAGAATTGTTTAGTGGCACACCCATTACTCAATGAAGCGCTTTCGCATATCTCTGCCGAACCTGGTTCCGATGCAGAAGTGGTGTTGCGCTGCAGTGTGTCAACCGGCGTTGTAGGTGCACTCGTCTACGGATTCGAAGAAGACATCAATGGTCTCGACGCAGTCGACGTACTCGGTGATGAAGCACGCATATCGGAACGTATCGATACTCAAGACTTTGGCATCTCGATGGGAGCCTTTTTTCAATCGAGCCCACAGGCAGCCGATCTCTTAGTGCGCGCTGTGCGCACTATGGCCGGCGCAGAAGCACTCAGTGGGTCATTTGGCCCCGTTGTCGATGCCTACGGCGGTGGAGGGCTGCTTGCAGCCTCGCTCGTGCCATTACACGTACCGGTTGTGCTCATTGAAGACAACGAATTTGCTGTTGACGACGCCAAGCAGAACTTGCGTGCGCATCAGGCAAAAATTGTTCCCGTTCCAGTAGAAGAGTGGCGCGCATCTCCTGCCGGCATCATCATTGCCGACCCCGCCCGCTCGGGCATGGGGGCTGCTGCGGTGAAAGCGCTAGCGGCAAGTGGGGCTCCACGTTTTGTTTTGGTGAGTTGTGACCCTGCAGCGGGTTCTCGCGACGTGCGCTTGCTTACAGAAGCAGGCTACGTAGTTGATGCAGTTGGGGTGCTCGACCTTTTCCCGCACACGAATCATTTAGAGATGATCACGTCGTTATCGCTGAATAAAGAAATGCGGATGGGGCCTAATGGTGAAACATTCGCATTAGGCGACGTTCCACCTGCTGCGTAAATTTGTTGCGTTCATAGCGTGTGGAATTGTCTACTGCATACATCGCAAGCCATGTAAAGCGACAGCGCCACGAACACAGCACGCGCAACCCTCGCGACAACGTGCGCTTGCCTGCTTCGCCTTCAATTGCATTTACCCACTTTGAAGAACCATGTGTCGTAATGGCAACAATGCGTTTGACGTTTTTCAAGTTGCCATAAATGCGACTTGCGCCATCGGGGAAGGTCCATGCCACATCTTTTGCGAGAACGCGGTCGAGCCATGCCTTAGCCATTGCGGGTTGTGCGCTCCACCAAGTGGGGTAAACAAAAACAAGCGTGTCGCACCACTGCAAGTCTGCGAAATACTCGGCTAAGTGTTGTTTGGTGTCGGGCGGCGAGCGATGTAGTGCCCATTCATTAGCCGACAATGCTGCAGAGAATCCCGTGTCATACAAATCGTGTTGACGAAGTTCGCACGATGTTTTTTCAGCACAACTCAACACAATGTCGCGTAAAGCGCCGGAAAATGATGCGGGGTTGGGGTGGGCAAAAACGAGCAAGATCTTCATGAAAGTTCTCGCAGTGTTTTGTGCACCCGTTGCAGAAAAGCGTCGCGCTGTTCGCTCGTAGCATTACCCATGTTGTACAGGCCAAGCCATGTTCGTTTGGTGCGCCAACCGGTACATACGCGTAGTGCGCGCATAATGATGCGTCGGCCGTTGTCGTTCATGAATGCGATATAGGTGCGTGGCGAACCGTACGTGCTGATGCCTACGAGGTGGCGTACCTGCTTGAGCGACGGACGCACTTTGTCTTTTTTGTTGAAGTGAAAAGCAACTCCAGCAACAAGTACGCGATCTAACCAACCCTTCATCATTGATGGAAGCCCCGACCACCATGTGGGGTAAATAAAAATGAGTGCATCGGCGTTGCGCACGAGTGCACCGTGAGCTGCTACATCGGGGTCGAGCGCTGGGGTCTCGCCGTGATACGCGAGCCATTCTTCTCGCGACATTGCCGCAGAGAAGTGACTTTGGTACAGAGCCAGCAACGAAACGTTGTGGCCAGAACTCTCGAGCGCACTGACTGCCGTTGAACAAATGGCCTGCCCAAAGCTGTCGGCTGACGGATGTGCAAACACCACGACAACGTTCATATATGCTCCAACATACTTGGTTGTTTAACAGAAAGCAGACTCCATGAAAAAGCTATTCACGCTGCTGGCAAACGACATCTTTATTGTCGTTCTTCTCGGAATTGTTTCAACGGCTACCGCATGGAGTGGCGTGCAGTCTTCTTTGCATGGTGGCGTTTCCGATGAGGCCTTAACGAATTATCAACTCTCCTTAGCCGACGCAAACAACATGTGGATCACCGCTGAAGTGAAGTATCGAGACGATCTTTCCGTGTGGAAAGACAAGCAGGTGCGCCTCATTATCGACGGCATCAGCAAAGATGAAATTTATGCTGACGTGCAAACCTCTAACGGCTCATTTGAGTTTTACGAGTCAGCAATGACGTGTCTTATTGCAGATCAAAAGAGCCAATTACCCGACTGCAAGCCGTATATGGACTCGTTGTATGGGCCTATTGCCACAATAGAAGCAGATGGAGAGAAAATTCTGCGTGAGTCGGAAACGGCAGGTAAACACAGCGACCGGCTGCAGATGCTCACCGCGCTTTTCGCTGTTTCTCTTTTCATGTTGGGCATTGCCTCAATCATTAAGCGCCAAGGCCTCATCTGCTCTTTGGCGATTTTCTCAATCGTCATCACACTTTTCGGACTCGTGATACTCGCAGGCATTCCCGTTCTCACGGCATAGTCCAGCGCACAGCTGAAGTACTGTCACGCTCAAATAGTGCGCCCCCTGGGATTCGAACCCAGAACCTGCGGATTAAGAGTCCGTTGCTCTGCCATTGAGCTAGAGGCGCGACGGCAAGAGCATACGACACTGTGAGCCCAAATGAAGAATGTGAGCCCATAGCCCAGACAAACAAAAAGGGTGGGTTTGCCTACTTGCGTAAACAAACCCACCCACTTGGGGTGGACGAGGGGTCTCGAACCCCCGACCTTCGGTACCACAAACCGACGCTCTAACCAACTGAGCTACGCCCACCAAGGCTTATGAGTGTGCCACAAAGCGCTAGAAGTGCCAACTCAGCATGCGGGAAAGGGGGAAAGAACACAGGTCTGGCCCGGCAACGTCAGGGGAGCCCCAAGGCAATCCGTACTGAGGGGGGTAAGTGACAACGCATATCGCAGTGTGATACAGTGAGGTCTTCGGAATCCATCGGAGACCCACATGAAAACAACGCATTCCTCGTTGTCAGGTACATCTACCGCACGTCCTACCCGTTCAGGCACCCCGCACGAGCAACTCGTGGCTCGGGCAAAAGTCATCACCGCACGTGAACTCTTGCGCTACGGCGACCGCACTGCAGGTTCACAACTTGCCTCGCAGCGCGCACGGCGCGTGATGCCCATGGGCGTGGCTTCAAGCTTTCAGAATTACGACCCGCACCCCATCGTGGTGCGCAACGCACGCGGCGCGTACATGGAAGACGTCGATGGTCATCGCTACATCGACTTCTCAATGGGCTTTGGAGCATTGTTCGCAGGTCACGCCAACCCCATCGTGCGCAGTGCTGTTGAAGCACAGCTGGGCGACGGCACATTGTTTGTTACTCCAAGTGAAATCAATGCTGAAGTTGCAGAGTTGCTCGTTGCACGTTTCGGGCTTCCCATGTGGCGCTTCACCAACTCGGGTACTGAAGCAACCATGGACGCCATTCGTGTTGCGCGTGGTGTAACTGGCCGCGACAAAATTGTGAAAGTTGAAGGCGGCTATCACGGTCACCACGATGAGGTGATGGTCTCAATGAAGCCACCATTGCATTTAGCTGGTCCTGCAGATGCCCCAAACACGGTTCCTGCAACCGCCGGCATCACTGCAGCAGTTCTTGGCGACACCATTGTGGTGCCATACAACGATGCTGAAGCATTAGAGCGGGCGTTATCGAACAACGACGTTGCATGTTTCATTGTTGAACCAGTCATGGAAAACATCGGTATTTGCAAACCACTGCCTGGTTATCTGGAAGCGGTGCGTGAAATCACGCAACGCCGCGGCACGTTGCTCATCTTTGACGAAGTGAAAACAGGTATCACGGCCGGCTGGGGCGGAGCAACGGGTGTATTGGGTGTGCAGCCCGACCTTATTGCGTTGGCAAAAAGTATTGGCGGTGGTTTTCCTATTGGTGCATTTGGCGGCAAGGCCGAATACATGGACGTCATCACCACGGGCAAAGTGATGCATTTAGGCACATATAACGGTAATCCGTTAGTAATGGCTGCTGCGCGTGCGGTACTGAGCGAAGTGTGTACGCCGTCCGTCACTCAAGGCACAGCAGAACTCAATGAGCGTTTGCTCGCTGCATGTAACGACATCATTGTGAGTGCATCGCTTCCCGCGCACACCGTGCAGTTCGGTGCAAAGGGTTGCATCACATGGTCGGTGAATCAAGTACGTAACTACCGCGACTATAAAGAAACCGATTTTGATCTTGCCTTTGCGCAATGGATACACGGCATTAATCGTGGAGTTCTTTTGCCACCTGGTCTCGATGAACAATGGCTCATTTCCGTCATGCATACCGATGCAGAAGTAATGCACTACGCCGATGTATTTCAAGAGTTCGTCAGCGAACTCACTCACTAATGCTGTAGGGTTTTTTTGTGAACACAATTGCAGTGCGCGTACGGCCAGGTCTTATTCGCATGTTGCTCAGAGGCCTCTTTCGACGCTGTGCATGGTGCGGTGGTCATGGCGCATTTTTCAATGGCTGGTTCAAGCGCGACGATCGTTGTCATACGTGTGGCTTGTTGTGGCAACGTCGCCTCGAAGGTTTTGAACTCGGTGCAATGACCATGAATGTTTTAGTCTCATATGGCACCTTGCTATTCGGCATGGGTGTGGGCGTGTTCCTCACGTACCCCGATGTTGCGGTGGTGCCCTTGCTTGCAGTGGTCGGAAGCCTTGCAATCATTTTGCCCATCCTCATGTATCCCGTCAGCTATGCCATGTGGCTTGCGATCGACATTTTCATGCGCGATCTCGAGCCAGAAGAGCTCGCCGACGCGGCAGCAGCGGTGGCTGCCAAGACCTAGTAGCGAGATTTCTCACAAAATCTTGCGGAGATGCTTGACCGAACGTCTGTTCGTAACTACAGTGTTGTTGTTCGCAATTGCCATATGACACCCCATGTCTAGGTTGTGCACACAATACGAAGTGAATACACGTTCCGCCCAGTACATCTCCCGTTTCACGGGTTTTCCGAAAGGTTCCATATGAGCAACGACCGCGACAAGGCCCTCGATGCCGCTCTCGCCCAAATCGACAAGCAGTTCGGTAAGGGTTCCATCATGCGTATGGGAGAAAAGACCTCCCTCGGCATCCAAGCCATCAGCACCGGGGCCATCCCGCTCGACATCGCCCTCGGAATCGGCGGCTTGCCACGTGGCCGTGTTGTCGAAATCTACGGCCCAGAATCCTCGGGTAAGTCCACATTGGCCATGCACGCAGTTGCAGAAGCCCAGCGCAACGGCGGCATCTGTGCCTACATCGACGCCGAGCACGCCATGGACCCCATCTACGCCCGCGCCATTGGTGTCGACGTCGACCAGTTGCTCATCTCTCAGCCAGACACTGGTGAACAAGCTCTCGAAATAGCCGACATGCTCATTCGCTCAGGTGCGCTCGACATTGTCGTTATCGACTCAGTTGCAGCACTCACACCGCGTGCGGAAATTGAAGGCGAAATGGGCGACAGCCACATGGGCTTGCAAGCTCGCCTCATGAGCCAGGCATTGCGCAAAATCACCGCAAACCTCAACAAGACCGACACCATTTGTATTTTCATCAACCAGTTGCGTGAAAAAATTGGCGTCATGTTTGGTTCACCTGAAACAACACCAGGTGGTCGTGCACTGAAGTTCTATTCGTCAGTTCGTCTCGACATTCGTCGTATCGAGTCCATCAAAGACGGAACAGAAATTGTGGGTAACCGCACTCGCGTGAAGGTCGTGAAGAACAAAGTGTCGCCACCTTTCCGTCCGGCCGAATTCGACATCATGTACGGCAAGGGCATCAGCCGCGAAGGCGCATTGCTCGACATGGCCGTGGAATACGACATCGCCAAGAAGTCCGGTGCTTGGTACACCTATGAAGGTGAGCAGTTGGGTCAGGGTCGTGAAAACGCCAAGGCCTATCTCACTGCCAACCCAGAAATCATGATGCAAATGTCAGAAAAGATCCGCAGCAGTGCAGGTCTCGATGGAGGAGCGGCCGAGTTCACCGAAGCCGACGAACAACCCATCGAACTCGACTAAGCGTCACCGTTCACTCTCTTGTTGGATGCCACAGCCTCTCCAAGAGAAGAATCGAAAGCCGAGCCGGCACCACGGCTCGGCTTTCGTATTTCTCGCGTTATTTCACTTTGATCGCACGCGACCACGCAGCGCCAGTAGCGCCCGACTTCGATGGTGTCACTTTCACTTTCCATGCACCGGCCTTGGTGGCTTTCAGGGTGCATGTCAATTTGGTTCCCGCAAGTCTGCACGAAGCTGACTTTGTTACCGTGCCCAAAGTTGCCGTTGCTTTGTAGGTAATGCCAGCGACACCGGAACCGGTCAGGGTGATGGTGCGTGCCTTCGTGGTGAACTTCAGACCACTCACTCCTTGCACCGCACCGCCGGTTGTGCCTTTTGCACTGCCTGAACTCGTAGCACCCACCTTGGTGACTTTGAACTTTGGTGCCGAAAATGAAATGTCACTGATGGTCACTAGTCGTCCGTCGGTGCCATTGTCGGCTGCGGTCCACTTGCTCCATGTCACCGTGTCGGTTCCAGCATCAGCAGTTGATTTTGATTCTGCAGTACGTGCAACGCTGAGGAGTTTGGTCATATCGGTTTCTGTTGCAGCAATTTTGAACTGTGATTCAAGAACTGCGTCTGAGAGAAATCCGTAGAACTTGCCTTTACGTACAGTTCCATCGCTCAGACTGTGGGGCCCGGCAATGCCGTAGGTGAGGCTCGGTGTTTCTCCGCTTGCTACGTCGAGTGAACCAATTATAGCAGCATTGGTGGCAAACAAAGCGCCAGCAAAAGCGGCGCTCAACGTGGTGTCGAGGCTCAATACCATTTGCATGCCCAATGTGTCTTGGGTCGATTTGTCGGCATCGCACACAGATACGGGAATGGTGGTGCACCGCTGCGCTTTTGGATCTTGATAGTCAACACCTGGGGCCTCGCTCAAAGAGAACTTCACTCGTGCAGTTGCGTTGTCTTGGCCCAGGTTTTCGGTCTTCCAAAATGAAGGCGTTCCGTTCATCCAGGTCCAGCCAAGTTTTTTGCCAACAGAGTTGAGACCAATGGTCATGTCGAAAACTGAAGTGGCAGTAATTGCCGGAGACAAGGTTGCTGTTGGTGCCGAGAAGTTGTGGCCGAGTTGCCCTTCTTGTTTCACATAGGCGAGCGTGATGCCCACGCGGTTAGGTGTGGCGTAGCAATTATTCGTGGAGCCTGCTTTGCATAAGTTGAAGGGCGATATCACAGTAGTGACTGCACCCAAGGTTGTGGGCGCAGCTGTCGTCACCGTTCCATTGGTCACAATTTGAGTTGACACGCCATTCGTGGTCACCGAAAGAGAAGCGATGTAGGGGCGACCAGTCACCCCTCCGGCAAGATCAGACCAGTTGGCCCCTTGTGAGCTGGGTGTATCTGTCCAACTCTGACTGGGCATGCCGTCGTCAATTGCTGCTGCATGTACGTGAGGGCTTGCGGTAGATATTGCGCATGCAGCTAAAAGAGCAGCTACAAGTGAGATGCGGATGGGACGTTTCATGGGATCTCCTTTGTATTTGTATTCAATGTAGGCTGAAAACTATTCAAGTTCAAGACTCCACGGGCCCGAAACCCCTTACTTGGGTAGCCTGCACACCATGACGAACGGCAAATACATTGTGCGCACTCATGGGTGCCAAATGAATGAGCACGATTCGGAGCGCATCGCTGGTCTTTTGGAGGCCGATGGCTATTCAGTAGCCGAAACTGAAGACGACGCCAATGTCATTGTTCTCAACACTTGCTGTATTCGGGAAAATGCCGATGAAAAGCTCTACGGGCAATTGGGCTGGCTAAAGCAGTGGAAAGAAGCCGCCCCCAATCGGCAACTGGTGGTTGCTGGGTGCTTGGCACAAAAAGACAAAGACCTTGTGCTCAAAAAGGCGCCATGGGCAGACGTAGTGATGGGCACGCACAATGTGCATCGTGCCGCAGAACTCATCAACTTTGCGCAAAAAAATGGTCCAGTTACAGAAATCTTCGATGAGGCTGTTTTAGAAGATCACGCATTGTTCCCCAGCGCACTGCCAGCAAAACGTGAGAAGAGTTTTAATGCGTGGGTCACTATTCAAATTGGTTGCGACAACTCGTGCTCCTTTTGCATTGTTCCTTCGGTACGCGGTGAAGAAATCAGCCGTCCTTTCGCCGACATCGTGAGTGAAGTGGAAGATCTTGCTGCACAAGGCATTACTGAAGTGAGCTTGCTCGGTCAAAACGTCAACTCATATGGCCGCGATATCGCACTCGACGTGCGCCGTGAAACAGGCGTGGGCAGTGTGCGCCCCATGTTTGCCGAGTTGCTCGAAGCAGTAGGCGCAGTCAATGGCATTCGCCGTGTGCGCTTTGTGAGCCCGCATCCGAAAGATATGCGCACGGAAACCTTTGCCGCTATGGCCAACACGCCTGAAGTGTGTGAGCACCTGCATTACCCACTTCAATCGGGCAGCGACGCGGTGTTGGCTGCAATGCATCGGGGCTACACAGCCGAGCGTTATTTGTCGCGACTCTCTGAGGCGCGAGCAGCCATTGACGACCTTGCGGTGTCGAGCGATGTCATTGTGGGCTTCCCGGGTGAAACTGAAGACGACTTTGTGCGCACCATGGAAGTGTGCGCTGAAGCATGTTTCGACTCGGTGTTTATTTACGAGTTCTCTCCGCGCGAAGGAACCGAAGCCGCAACATACACCGACCGGTTTGTTGACCCCAAAGTAGCCAACCAGCGCTATGAACGCTTACGCGCAGTGGTAGAACGCAGCGCACAAATGAAGCATGAAGCACGCATTGGTCGGATTGAAGAAGTCATTATTGAAGGTATGAGCCGAAAAAATGAAGGTGTCGTTACGGGGCGCACGCGACAAAACAAGTTGCTGCATTTTCCCTACAGCGAACCCATTCGTGTTGGCTCATATGCAAATGTTCTTGTTACCTCGGCTGCTCGTCACTTCTTGCGCGGTGAATTTCAAGAAATGCTTTCCATGCCAACGCACCGCGTGCATTTGCCTGTGACCGCGCTGTAATGCACACTCTCCAGAAAGTTTGGCCATGTCAAAACAAGTAGTAATTCTCGGCCCAACGGCAAGTGGTAAGTCGTCTGTTGCAATGGCTGCAGCACAGCAAGTTGCTGGTACACACATTGTTGCTGTCGATGCCATGCAGGTGTATCGCGAAATGAATATTGGTACCGCAAAACCAACTGCGAGCGACCAGCAATTAGTTCCGCATCATTGCATCGACCTAGTTGACCCTTCGCAACGTTTCACGGTGACGCAGTTTCAAGAAGCAGCACGCGGTGAATTAGCAAAACTTGAGGAGTCGGGAAATACAGCTCTTCTTGTTGCTGGCACGGGTTTGTATCTCACTGCGGTCATCGACAATCTTGAATTTCCTGGTGAGTGGCCAGACGTTCGCGCAGAACTTGAAGAGAATCACAACACCACTTTGCTTTTTGCTCAACTCAAGCAACTCGACCCAGTAGCTGCAGAGCGCATTGAGCCCACCAACCGTCGGCGCATGATTCGTGCATTAGAAGTGTGTATTGGAAGTGGGCGCCCCTTTAGCGATTCTGGCCCAGGCACTTCGGCGTACCCAGAAAATGGAATTGTGCAAATAGGTCTGCGCTGGAAGCGAGAAGTGCTGGCACAGCGCATTGCCGACCGTGTCGATGCAATGCTCGACGACGGTTTGCTGAAAGAAACAAAAGCTTTACTGCGGCGCAGGCCAGCGATGTCGGCAACAGCCCGCCAGGCACTTGGCTACAAGGAAATGGCAGACCACATTGAGGGTCGCGCTTCACTCGCCGAGGCCAAAGAAGAGCTTGTATTGCGCACACGACAATTTGCAGTGCGCCAGGAGCGTTGGTTTCGCCGCGACCCACGCATTACATGGGTGGAAGTACATAAAGACCCCGTTGCAGAAGTAATGCCTTATGTGTTGAGAGCGTTGAAGGCGTAGTCTTTTCACATGCAGGTAACGATGTCAAAGCATCAAGGGTTGGGTAACGACTTCTTGGTGTACGACATTCGTCAGGGGCTTCCGTTTTCAGAAGGCAATCCCGATGCGCAATGGGCATCTTTTGCTCGCGATTGGTGCGACCGACGTTTTGGTATTGGTGCCGATGGCGTGTTGTTGTTAGGTCGTGAAGGCACCAATCAACTCACCATGGTGTTGTACAACGCCGATGGAAGCCGCGCAGAAATTTCAGGCAACGGCATTCGCTGTTTAGTGCAAGCTGCGTATTGGCAAGACCAAATTGATGGCCCTGCAACCTACGTGGTGAACACCGATGCGGGTATGCGCACGGTGGAAGTGCTTGAGGGTTCGCCTACGTCAAATGTTGCACAACTCAGTGTGAGCATGGGCGTGGTGGGCGACATTGCAGAACCCGCAAACTGGGCGGCACTGCAATGCAACCCCGATCGTCCGGTACGTCACTTGTCGCTGGGCAACCCTCACTCTGTGGTGAGCGTGGAAGACGTTGCCGACGTCGACTTGCAAACACTGGGTGCACTGGTTCCTCACGTCAATCTTGAAATTGTTGCACCAGGCCCAGAAGCCCATGCCATCACCATGCGCGTACATGAACGCGGTTCTGGCATCACGCTTGCCTGTGGTTCGGGGGCATGTGCCAGTGCTGTTGCTGCAAAGGCTTGGGGCTTTGTTCCTGCTTCAGCACCTGAAGTGCTCGTGCATATGGATGGCGGCGATGCGCGCGTACGTATTGATGCCACAACGTCGCAAGCAACTCTCATCGGACCATCTGTTTTCATTGCCAACGTGGTTTTTCATGTGTGAAGTGCGCTCAACATATGCAAAGTAATTCATGAGCAATCCGTATCAGGAGGCCCTTGGTCAGACGCTCATCGATCGTTCTTTTCGTGAGCGCATTGTTCTTGTGGGTGTCACGCTTCCTTTGCATACTGAAGAAGAAACCGATGAAAGCCTCGACGAATTAGCGCTACTTGTCGACACTGCAGGTGCCGATGAAGTGGGGCGGTTAACGCAAAAGCGTGATGCACCCGATACCGCTTGGTTTATTGGTAAAGGCAAAGCAGAAGAGTTGAAAGCGCTGTGCTTAGAGGTCGATGCCGACACCGTGGTGTTTGATAACGAGTTGTCGCCAGCACAGCAATACAACTTGGAAAAGTTGTTGGGTCGTACTGCACTCGATCGCACTGCAGTCATTCTCGATATTTTTGCTCAAAACGCGCATACGCTTGAAGGTAAGGCGCAAGTGGAGTTGGCAATGTCGCGTTATCGCTTGCCGCGTTTGCGGCGGGGAATTTCTGGAGCACTCAGCCAGCAAGGTGGCGGTATTGGTACGCGTGGCCCGGGTGAAACTCAACTCGAAGTAGACCGTCGGCGCATCATGAAGCGCATCACCAAATTGGAAGGTGAGTTAAAGAACCTTGGTCGTACGCGCCTCGAGCAGCGTAAGAGCCGAGACCGCAGTGGGCTGTCGTCGGTCACCATCGTGGGTTACACCAACGCTGGCAAGTCAACATTGCTCAATGCGCTCACCGCATCGGGCTTGTTAGTGCAAGATCGTCTCTTTGCCACGCTCGACCCCACCACACGGCGCTTGTCGTTGCCTGGTGGTGAGCCCGTGTTGCTCACCGACACGGTGGGTTTTGTGCGCAGGCTGCCTCACGGGCTCATAGAGGCCTTTAAGAGCACATTGGAAGTGGCCAGTGAGGCCGACTATCTCGTTCATGTGGTTGATGGCAGTGCCATTGACCCAGAAGGGCAAATTCGTGCAGTGCATGAGGTGCTCGAACAAATTGGGGGAAGCCGTGTTCCTGAATTGTTGGTCTTCAACAAAGCCGACCTCGCCCCCGAAGCAGTGCGTGAACTTGTTGCCGCACATCGCGGTTCGGTTGCCGTTTCTGGTGTTACAGGTGAAGGCATCGACGACCTCTTACGCGTACTGAGCGACCGCATTCGTGCCCTGTCGGTGGTGGTGGAACTCTTCATTCCTTACGACCACGGTGAAGCATTAGCAATGGTGCATCGCGAAGGTGAAGTGGTGTCAACAGCCCATGAAGAAACGGGTGCTCGTGTGCGTGCTCGCCTTGGCGATGCTTCTGTAGGTCGGTTGCGTCCCTATGTGGTGGCAACAAATATTCACAATGATGTTGCAGCAACGCCTGCGAGTACAGCAGAGTAGAGGCGTATGAGTTCTTCTTCAGGCTTTGTTCCTCCTCCGTATCCGTACGATCGCCTCGATGCATTTGCAGCATTGGGTCGCGCCTTTGAGGGTGGACTCATCGACTTGTCTATTGGCACACCATGTGACCCGCCGCTTGCTTCTGTTGTGGCAGCGTTGTCGTCGTCGAATAGTGAACGCGGGTATCCGGCAAGTATCGGCAGCGAAGCGTTGCGCAAGGCCGCAAGTGCGTGGATGACACGACGTTTTGCAATTGATATTTCACCTAACGACATTGCTGCGTGTATCGGCACCAAAGAGTTTGTTGCTACCACTCCGCAGTACATGCGTTTGCGCACTCCAGAAAAAGACACGGTGTTCTATCCGGCAGTTGCATACCCCACTTACGAGATGGGTGCCATCTTGGCGAATTGCCGTGCAGTTGCCGTGCCTATGAATGCGAATGGCACTATGAACCTGTCGGCCATTAGCGCAGACGATGCGCAACGTGGGCTCATGTTGTGGGTAAATAGCCCCAGCAACCCAACGGGCGCACTCGACGACTTGGGCGCTGCAGTGCAGTGGGGTCGCGCCAAAGGTATTCCCGTGTTTAGCGACGAGTGCTATGCCGAATTCACATGGTCAACGGCAGCGCAGTCGGCACTTCAACATGGCGTTGATGGGGTAGTGGTTGTGCACTCGCTTTCCAAGCGTTCAAATCTTGCCGGAGTGCGCGTGGGTTTTTATGCAGGTGACTCCGACATCGTGAATTACTTGAAAGAAGTGCGCAAGCACGTGGGCATGATGGTTCCAGGGCCAGCACAAGCTGCAGGTGTTGCAGCATTGAACGACGATGAACATGTGCGTGTGCAGCGCGATGTGTATTTACATCGCTTAGAGCGCACTGCCGGCATTTTGCAACAGTGGTCGGGCATTTCTATTGCCATGCCAAGCGGTGGTTTTTACTTGTGGTTCGATGCGCAAGATGGTTGGGCATTTGCCGAAAGACTCGCACGCGAAGGTGGAGCATTAGTGAGCCCTGGAGATTTCTACGGCGCAGGCGGTGCCAACAACGTTCGTGTTGCAGTAGTACAGCCCGACGACAAAATTGAATTGCTTGCGCAACGCTTAGGTGTTCGTTAACAGCAAGCGTTTTATAGCTTGCGCATCACGGTGACAATTTTTCCGAACACCACAACATCGGCTGCGGAAAAGACCATGGGCTCCATGGTGGGGTTTGCAGGAAGAAGAGTGATGGTGGAGCCACTGCGCTTGTAGGTCTTGATGGTGGCTTCGTCTCCGGGAATGCCAGCCACAACGATGTCGCCATTGCGTGGTTCTGATTCCTGACGAGCAACAACAAAGTCGCCATCGAGAATGCCAGCATCGATCATGCTGTCGCCGCGCACGCGCAACATGAAGAGTTCACCTTCGCCCGTGAAGTCGACGGGGAGGGGAATGAGCTCTTCAATATTTTGTGTGGCTAACACGTTGGTTCCGGCTGCTACATCGCCCACCAGGGGTACGTGGCGCGCCTGACCGCGTTCCATGGCCACACCAATGCCTGAGTCGAAGCGCACTTCGAGGGCACGTGGTTTTGACGGGTCGCGCACGAGATAGCCCAGCTTCTGCAGGGTGCCGAGATGTGTATGGACGGTGGCGGGGCTGCTGAGACCCACTGCTTCAGCGATTTCCCGCACGGACGGTGGGTAACCACGGTCTCGCATGTTGGTGTCGATGAATTCCAAAATGGCGCGTTGGCGGGCGGTGAGAGCTTCGGTCATGGCCCCAGCGTACGGGTGTTCGCCCCTAAAGTCAAACATTTGTTCGTACTAACCCTTGACATACGAACAGGCGTTCGCTACGTTAACCGAACAGGCAGCGAACACCCGTTCGTCATACTGGTTTCATGTTGAAAAGTCTTACCCCCGCCCAGTCCTCGCAATCCGTTCAGAAAGGCACTCCCATGGCCATTGCACTTCACTCCCATCCATCGTTTCGCACTACTGCCCGTCGTTCGTATGCAACCTATTTCCGCCGTCGTGTGGTCTTGGTAGCAGCCGTGGCATGTGTCCTTGGTGGCGCATTCTTCACCAGCGGAGTAGTAGCTGAAAAGTCCACACCCGAAGGCATTTCAACACCGCACACGCTTGTCGTTGCTCCTGGCGACACCTTGTGGGGCATTGCTCATCGCCTCGTGCCCAATGGCAATGTCACTGCGATGGTCGACGAACTCGTACATCTCAATGGCGACCAAATCTTTCCTGGTCAAGTCATTCGCATTCCCTAAGTGACACATGTTGGGGTGGTGTATAAATATGCCCCTTTCCCGCTTTTCCGCAGATGTGGCAACTACTGTTGACTACATGCGTTGCCCCATTTGCTCTCACGACGACACCAAGGTGGTCGATTCACGTGCAGCAGAAGAGGGCACGGCCATTCGCCGTCGGCGCCAGTGCCCCGAGTGCAACTATCGCTTTAGCACCCGTGAACGCCTTGAAGAAGTGGTGCTCATGGTGGTCAAACGCAGTGGCGATCGCACCCCGTTTAACCGCCTCAAAATCACCGCCGGTGTGTCTGCGGCAAGCAAAGGTCGCCCAGTTGAAGAAGAGCAAATTGAAGTTCTTGCCGACAAGGTTGAAGAAATACTGCGCGCAACCGGAAACGAAGTGACCTCGGCGCAAGTGGGGCATGCTGTGCTCGAACAGCTACGTGAACTCGACGAAGTGGCGTACCTACGTTTCGCCAGTGTGTATAAAAACTTCGACCAAGCTGCCGACTTCCGTCGCGAGCTTGCATTGCTCAAGAAATAGCTGAAGAAATCCTTTTCTTAGCGCTTGCGTAAGTAACGCAAGAACAGAAATCCTTCATCTTCAAGAACATGTTGCAGTTGAAAGCGTTGTGCAAGTTCTGGTGCATTCGTTGTTAAGCGTGGTCCATTTCCGCCAATGATTTGCGGAGAAATGGTGAGATTGATTTCATCAACTAAATCTGCAGCGGTCATCGATGCATTTAATAGTGCACCACCTTCAAGCTGAAGGAAGTTGCACGACATTGCTTGCAACGCGAGTTGCATATCAACTTCACTCGTGCCCGCACGCAGCGTTTCAACGGGAAGCTCTGGCGCCTCTGACGGCACCACCACATAGCCAGCGCCGCTGGTAAAAAGATCTGTGGTGAAATCGAGCTGGCCGGTATGGCTCACCACGGCCACGCGCTGGCCCGCTTTGCTCGGCACGCCGTAGCCTTCGGCGCGAACGGTGCCTGCGCCTACCAAAATATTGTCGGCCGCGGCCCGTAAGGCGAGCAGTACCGAGCGATCAGCAGCACTGGAGAGGGCCGCAGAGTTGCCTGTCATCACCGTCGAGCCGTCGATGCTTGCCACCATGCACATTCCCACCCAGGGGCGGCCTGCGGGGCGTGGGCGATCAACCTTGTATGCCTCGTTGGCAGAGATGCTTCGACCTGATTCCCCCAAGGAATCGTGATAGGAGTAGATCAGTTTCACGCAGTGCATAGCCTATGGCTTGGGGGAAAGATGTCGACACTTCAACAAGAATCATCAGGCACAGAGGCGAACAAAGTTGCCTTTCGCACGTGTCCGCTCTGCGAGGCAGGCTGCGGTTTAGAAATTACCGTCAAGAACAATGTGGTCACACATATTCGTGGCGACATGCAAGACGTGTTCTCGGGTGGATTCATCTGTCCGAAGGGGAGCACCCTCAAACAACTCCACGACGACCCCGATCGTTTGCGCATGCCATTAGTGAAACGCAATGGCGTACATGTTGAAGTGTCGTGGCAAGAGGCGTGGGCTGAAGTTGAGAAGGGTTTGTTAGGAGTTATCAATACTCACGGTCGCGAGTCGGTCGCAACGTATATGGGGAACCCCACCGCACATAACTTGTCGGCAATGACCTTTGGTCGCGTGGCGCTTCAAGCAATTGGAACCAAGCAACGTTTCAGTGCATCAACGGTCGACCAACTTCCCAAACAAGTTGCAGGTGGTTACATGTTTGGCACTGCAGCAACAGTGCCTGTTCCCGATCTCGATCGCACGCAGTACTTGCTCATGTTGGGCGCGAACCCGTATGCATCGAATGGCAGCATGTGCACTGCACCCGATTTCCCCAAGCGATTGACGGGCATTCAAGAACGCGGTGGAAAAGTGGTGGTGGTTGACCCACGTAAAACACGCACTGCTGAAGTTGCCGATGAATGGTTAGCAATCATGCCTGGAACGGATGGGCTTTTCTTAGCTGCTATTGCTCATGTGTTGTTCGCCGACAAGTTGGTGAAGGTAACAGCGCATCTTGCAGCACACATCAACGGACTCGCTGAGTTAGAGCAAGCACTCGAACGCTTTACGCCAGAAGTTGTTGCCGATGTGTGTGGCTTGAGCGCAGAAACAATTCGACGCATTGCACATGAAATTGCAGGGGCGCCCACTGCTGCGGTGTATGGCCGTATTGGTACAACAACAGTGGCCTTTGGTACCACCACTTCGTGGCTTGTTGATGTGGTCAACGTGTTGTCGGGCAATCTCGATACACCAGGTGGGGCAATGTTTACGCTGCCTGTTGCTGGTGGTGCCACCACTCGTGGAACACCCGGTAAGGGTCGTGGCTTTCGCGTCGGCAAGGGGCACACACGCGTGCGGCATCTTCCCGAAGCCATTGGTGAGTATCCCATTGCAGCGTTAGCGGAAGAAGTGCTCACACCAGGCGAAGGTCAAATTAAAGCTCTGCTCACCATTGCGGGTAACCCAGTTTTGTCTACTCCGCATAGCAACCAACTCGATGAAGCATTAGCGCATTTAGATTTCATGGTGAGTGTTGATATTTATCTCAATGAAACAACACGACATGCAAATGTTATTTTGCCGCCACCATCACATTTGCAGCGCGACCATTACGACCTGCTCTTGTTGCAATTCGCAGTGCGCAACGTAGCCAACTACAGCGAAGCAATTTTGCCACTCGAAGAAGGGCAACCCGACGAGTGGGAAATCCTTGCCAAAATTGCAACCATTGTGCAGGGCAAAGGAATTGATGCAGATGTATCTGTGTCTGACGATGCTGCAATTCGTTCAATGGTGAACAGTGCAGTGAAAGATTCCAACTCAAATATTTGTGGTCGCGATGCCGATGAAATCGTTGAAGAACTGTCGCTCAATGGGCAACGTGGTCCTGCGCGCATGATCGATTTCATGTTGCGCACTGGCCCCTACGGCGATGCATTTGGTGCAGCACTAGGTGGAGCAACGTTGCAGTTGTTGAAAGAGCATCCACACGGAATTGATTACGGTGCATTGCAACCACGCATTCCAGAAATACTGCGCACACCAAGCGGCAAAGTAGAACTTGCACCTGAAGTGCTCATCAACGATCTCAATCGTTTGTTTGACGTTGTGAGTAGTGGAGTAGTCGACACCATTTCTGGTCGCAACTTGTTGCTCATTGGTCGGCGTCATTTGCGTTCAAACAATTCATGGATGCACAACATCAACGTGTTGGTAAAAGGTAAGTCGCGTTGCACGCTCATCATGCATCCCGCCGATGCACAAGCACGCAGCATGAGCGAGGGCGACATCGTTCGTGTACAAAGTCGCGTGGGTGAAGTGAGTGTTGCTGTCGAGATCTCCGACACCATCCGCCCCGGTGTGGTGTCGTTGCCTCACGGGTGGGGCCACGACGCCGAGGGTTCTCAGCTCCAGATCGCTGCTCAGGTGGCCGGGGTGAACTCCAACATCCTCACCGATCATGAAGCCCTCGACCCGCTGTCGGGAACCTCAGTGTTGAACGGCATTCCCGTCGCTGTCCACAGATAAGACCCCGTTCCACACAGGTCATCCACAGCGTCATCCCCTGATAAATAGGGAAATTCACAGGGTTATCCACTTCCTCCACACAGGGGTCTTGCCGTAGCGTCAAGAGCAGCTCATCAGGAAAAGATGCGGGCTGGGCGGTTCGATTTCCGGTGCCCCAGGGCAATATCGGAATATTTTTTCCTGATGAGCGACAATCGTTGACAAAGGGTAAAGAACAATGCTGTAATTACACCACCAGTTGTGCAAGACGTGGCTGTGAGAGTGTTTCACCACTACATATTGTGGTGACCGCAGTCACAATGTCGTCGTGCGCCGCCAGTTTCTGATAAACCGTTATACCCGCAACACGCCCAGTCCGAAATACAGCAGATCCGCTGAAATCACTTGTTACAGAAAGAACGAATATGTCTATTGCTCCAGATCGCCTCTCCATTGGCATCCGCCGTCACTTCACCTCCGCAGGCCAGCACCCATATGACTCCGTGTCATGGGACCGCCGCGATGCACGCATTTCCAACTGGAAAGACGGCTCAGTTGCTTTTGAGCAAAAAGACGTCGAGATCCCTTCATCGTGGTCGTTGAACGCCACCAACATCGTTGCTCAGAAATACTTCCGCGGCACCCCAGGAACACCAGAGCGTGAATCATCACTGCGCCAGGTCATCGACCGCGTGGCCGACACCATCACCACATGGGGCATTGAGGGTGGCTATTTCGTCGACACAGAAGAAGCAGAAGCATTCCGCGATGAGTTGAAGTTCATCTTGGTTACTCAGCGCGCAGCGTTCAACAGCCCAGTGTGGTTCAACATTGGCGTGAAGGGCGTTCCACAGCAGGCAAGTGCTTGCTTCATTCTCGCCGTGGAAGACACCATGGCCGGCATTCTCAACTGGTACCGCGAAGAAGGAACCATCTTCAAGGGTGGTTCTGGTTCAGGTATCAACCTCAGCAACATTCGTAGTAGTTACGAGCACTTGCAAGGTGGTGGCACGGCTTCTGGCCCCGTGTCGTTCATGCGTGGTGCCGACGCGAGTGCAGGAACCATCAAGTCGGGTGGCAAAACACGTCGCGCAGCAAAGATGGTCATCTTGAACGTCGATCACCCAGACCTCGAAGAGTTCATCTGGTGCAAAGCGAAAGAAGAAAACAAGGCACGTGTGTTGCGCGATGCAGGTTTCGACATGGATCTTGATGGTGCCGATGCATTCTCAATCCAGTATCAAAACGCAAACAACTCAGTACGTATTACCGATGAGTTCATGCACGCTGTGAAAGAAGATCGCGATTGGGATCTTCGTGCAGTAGTCGATGGCCGTCCAGTACGCACATTGCGTGCGCGCGACCTGTGGCGTCAAATCGCTACCGCTTCGTGGGAATGCGCAGACCCAGGCTTGCAGTTCGACACCACCATCAACAAGTGGCACACCTCTGCAGCATCAGGTCGCATCAATGGTTCAAACCCTTGCAGCGAGTACATGCACGTCGATAACTCTGCATGCAACTTGTCGTCTATCAACCTCTTGCAGTACCTCGACAGCAGCGACGTATTCGATGTTGATGCTTACAAGCACACCATCGAAATCATGTTCACCGCACAAGAGATTCTTGTAGGTCGTGCCGACTATCCAACAGAAGCAATTGGCGTGAACAGCTTGAAGTTCCGTCAGTTGGGTCTTGGCTACGCCAACCTCGGTGCACTTCTGATGGCTCTCGGTTTGGCTTACGACTCACTTGAAGGTCGCGCATGGGCAGCATCACTCACCAGCTTGATGACCGGCCATGCCTACGCAACCAGTGCACGTACAGCAAGTCGTATGGGGCCACATGCTGGTTTTGCAGAAAACGAAACACACATGTTGAAGGTGTTGCGTATGCATCGCGACGCCGACCGCGAAATCGACAACGTCAACATTGTGCAGTCAGACCTCGTACTTGCAGCTTCGCAAGCATGGGACTCCGCAGTACGCGATGGCGAAGAGTACGGAGTGCGTAACGCACAGGCCACAGTTTTGGCGCCAACCGGAACCATTGGTTTGATGATGGACTGCGACACTACCGGAATTGAGCCAGACCTCGGTCTCGTGAAGTTCAAGAAGTTGGTAGGTGGCGGAAACATGGTCATCGTGAACCAAACCGTTCCTCGTGCATTGAAGAACCTTGGTTACGAACAACCAGTAATCGATCGCATCGTTGCTTACATCGACACCAACAAGACCATTGTTGGCTCACCCGATATCAAGGCCGAACACCTTTCAGTGTTCGCTTGCTCAATGGGCGACAACACCATTCACTACGAAGGTCACGTACGCATGATGGGAGCGGTACAACCGTTCTTGTCGGGCGCTATTTCAAAGACCGTCAACATGCCTGCAGAGGCAACAGTGGAAGAAATTGAAGAGTTGCACATGTTGTCATGGGAGCTCGGCTTGAAGGCTGTTGCGGTGTACCGCGACAACTGCAAAGTTGGTCAGCCTTTGTCAACAGCAAAGAAAGACGACGACTCCAAAGACTCTGGTGCCGGTGCTGCAACTGCAGTAGTGGAAAAAGTCATCGAGCGCATCGTTGCTCAGCCAGTGCGTCAGAAGTTGCCACGCTCACGTCGTGGTCGCACCTTCGAATTCCGCGTTGCCGATTGCAAAGGTTTCGCCACCATCGGCGAATACGAAGACGGTCGCCCCGGCGAAGTGTTCCTCACAGTGTCAAAGCAGGGAAGCACCTTGTCGGGCATCATGGACGCCTTTGCTAAGAGCATCAGCTACGGCTTGCAGTACGGAGTTCCACTTCGTGCATTCGTTGAAGCATTCACCAACATGCGCTTCGAACCAGCAGGCATGACCGACGATCCAGACATTCGTATTGCATCGTCCATCATGGACTACTTGTTCCGTCGTTTGGGCTTGGAATACCTCACCTACGACGAGCGTGTAGAGCTCGGCATCTTCAGCCGTGACGAGCGTTTGCAGCCAACATTGCCAGGTGTCGACGAGACCATCGTTGAAACCAGCAGCGGCAACGAAATGGCACAAGATCCAAAGTCCATTCCTTCTGCCGGTGAACTTGCCGCGCAGATGAGCGCTGGTCTTGCACCACTTGCACCAAGCACCGACCACTCACCAGCACAAGGCATTCCACGCGTCATTACGCACAGCGATGCTCCAATGTGCATGCAGTGTGGTGTGCAAATGCAGCGTGCCGGCTCGTGCCATGCGTGCCCATCATGCGGAAGCACCTCTGGCTGCAGTTGACCCCTGAAGTGTTCTCGGCGCGGTATGTCCCGCATATCGTGACGATTCGCGCCGAGAAATAACGAAGTAAAAACTTAAGAACGTAAGTGGCCCTGGGAATTTTCTCGGGGCCACTTTTATGTCTGCTAGATGAGAACATCCGACAGATCAATTCGGTTACAGTTTTGTTAATGAGTTTTGAAAGTGGGCTATGTGATGCATGTGGTGGACCCATTGACGGCTTTTTTGTTGATGACCTTTGTCCGCATTGCGGCTTGGTAATTGAACGAGAGGATTAATAATCCTTTCGCCAATTCCGCGTACGCAAAGATAACTGATGCCAAACCGCCAGAAACATAGACGGGCACGGGGTGACTGGCACCCGTGGATCGTGTCATGATGCTTTTGGCGGCGATAAGGGAGCGGGCATGAAAAAATTTCTATTTGTTGTTGCACTAGTCGTGATTGCTGCATGCAGCAACAATGGCTCAAGCACAGAAGGAACAGGTCTACATGAAGTAGCTGCACCTCAGGCGCAACGAGAAAATGTTGAGCCGAGCAATGCATCTATGACTACCGCAAACATGAAAGCTGCAGCCCAGGTGCAAACGGCAGCTCTCGCTGGTGCAGAGGTAGGTTGTGCAGCCTTGGCGCAGATGGTGGCTCTCGTGCAAACGGCTTCACAGACCGGTGGAGAGATGCATGATGCGTCGTGGCTTGCAGGCTGGAAGCCGAACAGCGATCTGCAACCCGCGGCCAATTTCTAACGCACCTCACTGTCGAGCAGTCGGGGTACGGTGAAATGATGGAAGCGAAAATTCTCACTTGGAACTTATGGTGGCAATTCGGACCCTGGCGTGAGCGTCAGCCCGCAATTTTGTCGGTACTTCAAGAACAAGATGCAGACATTATTTTTCTTCAAGAAGTGTGGTTGCAAGAAGGCGGGTCCGACCAAGCTGAGTGGCTTGCAGATGAGTTGGCCATGTTTGTTGCCCGAACAGATGGTCCGCGGATGGATGGCGGCGTCAGTTTAGGAAATGCAATCCTTTCGCGTTGGCCAATTGTGTCTTCACAAATTCATCAGTTGCCAGACGCGACAGGAGCGCCCGGTTATCGACGCGCAATTACCGCGATGGTCGATACACCACGAGGTCAAATGTGGACCGTGTGCACGCACCTCGACCATCGATTTGATGCTTCAAGGACACGCAAGGCTCAATGCAAGGCGTTATGCGGCATTGTTGACCAGCTTCGGGTTGACCCAGAAAAAGAAATGCCAGTACTCATGGCAGGTGACTTCAACGCAGTTCCAGACTCAGATGAAATCCGAATGTTGACGGGTCGTTGTGAACCAGCCGTTGAAGGTTTGGTGTTTACCGATATGTGGGAAGTAGCTGGTGAGGGAAATGGGCATACCTGGCGACGCGATAACCCGTATCTTGTTGACTCAAAGTGGCCAAACAGGCGACTTGATTACTTGTTTGTGTCGTGGCCACGTCAGCGAGCCATTGGTAACCCGTCGAGCATTTGGCTGGGGGGCTTAGAACTGGTTGACGGCGTGCAGGCGAGTGACCACGCTGCTGTGGTTGCCAACATTTACTTAGGCCAAGATCCACTTTAAAGAATTGCATTAGTTGCTTGCGCAATGACAATGAGTGTTTCTGACGGGTGAGCCCAGTCGACACTCACGCCTGAACGAACTCCTCCATCAATGTAGAGATGCTTGCCGAGTTTTTGTGGTGCAAGGAGCCCTGGCACTGCTGATGATGCTGCAACGAGTGACGAGAGTGGGAAGTCAGATGCACTGAGTTGGGTGCGACGTAATTGAGGTAGTTGGCATGCAACAACGTGTACCAATGAACTGTTTGACTTTCCAAAGACCTTTACTGCCGAGGCAGCAAGTACTCCTGCCTTCGGATTCGGAAAACGTGGAACGGGGAGTGAGGCGAGCGCACTAAAGGGAACTCCCAAAGTGGTGGCAGCCGCAACCCATGAACCAGCAGAGGTGCCCAACAAGGGACTGTTTGCTAAATCGATACCCCTCTTGCGTAGGCCATCGACAACGCCCATGCCGTAACCGATACCAAAGAGTCCACCGCCACCAAAGACACCAGAGAAAGCCGGTGTGCTATTCAACGTGGTTTCTCGGCGCAGATTGTTGCAAAAAACGATACATACGGCGCCGAGAACACTCCTATTAGTTCCAGGCGCAGGGCATGCGCTTGATGCCGTTGATGAAGTTGCTCTGCAGCATTGCTGGCTCACCAGTAATGCGCATCTTGGGAAGACGACGTCGAATTTCCTCGAACATCACAGCAATTTCACGGCGTGCAAGGTTTGCGCCTAAGCAGAAGTGTGGGCCACCGGCACCGAAACCAATTTGAGAAGGCTGAGGAATGCGCAAAACATCAAACAGGTGAGGATTGGTGAAAATGGTTTCATCACGGTTACCCGAGTTGTACCACATCACCAATTTCTGGCCTTCTTTAATGTGAAATCCGTTTATGTCGGTGTCTTGTGTGGCGGTGCGACGGAAGTGAATAACGGGCGAGGAGTAACGCACAATTTCTTCAACAGCTGTCTTCGTGTTCTTGTCGAAGTCATTCCACCAAATGTCACGTTGGTCAGGATGGTCGGTGAGCAGTTTCATGCCGTGGCTAATGGCATTACGTGTGGTCTCGTTTCCTGCAACAACGAGCAAGATAAAGAACGAACCAAACTCCTGAGTGGTCAGGCGTTCGCCATCAACTTCAGCTTGCATCATTACTGATGTGATGTCGTCCACTGGGTTCTTGAGGCGATCCTCACCCAAGGCTTGAGCGTAGTTGAACATCTCTAGGCCAGCCATGAGGAGGTCGTCAATGCTGGTAACGAGTTCTGGGTCGCCAATGCCGAGAATGGTGTTGGTCCACTTGAAAATTTGAGCGAAGTCGGAACGTGGAATGCCCATCATCTCGCAAATAATTTCCAATGGGAACGGTGCTGCAATTTCGTTGACGAAATCACATTCGCCGTTGGGGAATTTCGCAAGCAGGTTGTCTACTAATTCAGTTGCCTTATTCGTGACGAAGTCTTCAACGCGCTTAATTTCTTTCGGAGCGAACCCTTTCGAAACGATGGAGCGCAAACGGAAGTGCTTGGGGTCATCCATCGCAATGATGGAACCGAAGAATTCATTGAGTTCGACGGTGAGGTCGGCAATATTTGAACCTTGACCGCTGCAGAAAAGTTCAGGGTGGCGGCTCACATGCCAAATATCGTCGTGGCGAGTGAGTGCGATATAGCCAGGGCCCCGTGGAATGGGGGAGTCTTCAAATTCCCACTCTTCGAAAAATTGGAATGGCGACTCTTGGCGCAAGGTATGAAATGCTCCTTCGCGATACGCACGATCTTTCGCCCAAAACTCTGGGTCTGAGATGTTGATTTCAGAGAGGGGCACCTTGGCAATATTCATGTACCCGATGGTAGGGCGGATCATGCAAGTAAGAGAACTCTCTGCGAACATATCTCGGTGAGTTTTTCGGATGTTTACCCTGAACCGTTACATGAGTTCACTTTTTTTGTTGATGCTGAAACGTATATGTCTTATGGCGGCGAGCTTGATGCGACCGAGCAAGACCTGCACGATTTAGGAATTGAAAGTGTCGATATCCCGCGGGGCTATGCAAGCGATTTGGGGGAGCGCATTCCCATCAGAGTGCGGGCAACTGCGCGGGGGTTGAAGGCGTACGCCCGGCTCATTCACCTGCATGATCCGTTGCAAATAGAAGAGATGCAGCGGGTCATTAGTTCCTCCGAGTAACTCCCACACTTTGCAATGCGGTCGAATAGGCCAAGCCTGCGGCGATTGCGGTGACGCCGGTTAAACCATTCGGCACTGTTGTTTGGCCAAACCGTTTGTCTCCCCATGCGTCGATGGTTCCGTCACTTTTGAGTACGACTGTGTGGAATCCGCCTGCGGCGATTGAGGTAACGCCTGTCAACCCTTTTGGTACCGCTGTTTCCCCGTAGTAACCCCATCCCCATGCGTCGATGGTTCCGTCACTTTTGAGTACGACTGTGTGGTATCCGCCTGCGGCGATGGCGGTGACGCCTGTTAAGCCTCCAGGTACGTCTAGTTGGTAAAAACCGCTGCTTCCCCATGTGACAATGGTGCCGTCACTTTTGAGTACGACTGTGTGGTATCCGCCTGCGGCGATGGCGGTGACGCCTGTTAACCCCTTCGGAACTGTTGCTTGGCCATACTGGTTGTCTCCCCATGCGATGAGGGTGCCGTCACTTTTGAGTGCGACAGTGTGATATGCGCCTGCGGCGATGGCGGTGACACCTGTCAAATTCGAAGGAACAGCCGTCTGGCGTAATCCATTGTCTCCCCATGCGACGACGGTGCCGTCACTTTTGAGTGCGACTGTGTGCGTGATGCCTGCGGCGATGGCGGTGACGCCCGTTAAATCCTTCGGTACTGTTGCCTGTCCAAATCCGTTGTCTCCCCAAGCGACGACTTTGCCGTCACTTTTGAGTGCGACTGCGTGACTGGCCCCAGTGGCGATGGCGATGACGCCTATCAAATTCGAAGGCACAGCTGTTTGGCGGAATCCGTTGTCTCCCCATGCGGTTATTGGGCATGACCCTGTGTTCATGAGTGCGACTGTGTGACGGTCGCCTGCAGCGATTGCGGTGACGCCTGTTAACCCCTCAGGAACTGTTGTTTGGCCAAATGTGTTGTTCCCCCATGCGATGAGGGTGCCGTCACTTTTGAGTGCGACTGTGTGATTGCCGCCTACGCTGATTGCGGTGACGCCTGTTAAACCCTCAGGCACCGTCTCTGGGTCATTCCGGTTCTTTCCCCATGCGACGAGGGTGCCGTTACTTTTAAGTGCGACTGTGCGACCGTCGCCTGCGGTGATGGCGGTGACGCCTGTTAACCCCTCAGGAACTGTTGTTTGGCCAGATGTGTTGTTCCCCCATGCGACGACGGTCCCGTCACTTTTGAGTGCGACTGTGTGATACGGGCCTGCGCTGATTGCGGTGACGCCTGTTAAACCCTCAGGCACTGTTGCTTGGTTAAACTGGTTGTTTCCCCATGCGAAGACGGTGCCGTCACTTTTGAGCGCGACTGTGTGACTGACACCTGCAGAGATGGCAGTGACGCCTGTTAACCCCTGAGGCACTATCGCTTGGAGTGATCCATTGTTCCCCCATGCGACGAGCGTGCCGTTACTTTTAAGTGCGACTGTGTGACTGGCACCTGCAGCGATGGCGGTGACGCCTGTTAACCCCTCAGGAACTGTTGTTTGGCCAGATCCATTGTTCCCCCATGCGGTGACCTTGGTTGAGCAAGGCTTTGTGTCGGCAGCAGGTGGTGCGGTTGTTGGTGGTGCGGTTGTTGCACTGTTGATGTTGGCAGAGGTTGTTGGTGGTGCGGTTGTTGCAATGTTGATGTTGGCAGAGGTTGTTGGTGGTGCGTTTGTTGTTTTGGGTGTGCTGCTGGAGGTGTTGATGTAGTTCGCGGTTGTTGGTGGTGCGGTTGTTGCACTGTTGATGTAAGCGGTTGTTGGTGGTGCGTTTGTTGTTTTGGGTGTGCTGCTTGTGGTGTTGATGTTGGCAGAGGTTGTTGGTGGTGCGGTTGTTGCACTGTTGATGTAAGCGGTTGTTGGTGGTGGGTTTGTTGTTTTGGGTGTGCTGCTTGTGGTGTTGATGTTGGCAGAGGTTGTTGGAGGTGCGGTTGTTGACGGTGCTGACGCCTGGGAAAGACTCGAGACGCCAACTCCACTAAAGGTTGCGGCGTATACGGTCAACCCAATTGCGTACACCCCAAATACATTGTTGTTTCCTAATCCGTCAGAAGTGGTGTAGTTCGTGAATGTTTTGCCGCCGTTGGTGGAAATGCTCAGGCCGCCATCGGTTGCGGCGTACACGGTCGACCCAATTACGTACACCCCAAGCACTTCGTTGCTTCCTAGACCGTTTTCAGTGGTGTAGTTCGTGAATGCGACGCCTTCGTTGGTGGAGATGCTGAGCCCGTCATCGGTTGCGACGTACATGGTCGACCCAATTACGTACACCCCGCGTACTTTGTTGCTTCCTAGACCGTTTTCAGTGGTGTAGCTGGTGAATGTGGTGCCACCATCAGTGGAAATACTCACGCCGCCGCCCCAAGTTGCGGCGTACACGTTTGACCCAACTGCATAGATCCCAAGTACGTAGTTACTTCCTAGACCGTTTTCAGTGGTGTAGCTGGTGAATGTGGTGCCACCATCAGTGGAAATACTCACACCGCCGCCCCAAGTTGCGGCGTAAACGTTTGACCCAACTGCATAGATCCCAAGTACGTAGTTGCTTCCTAAACCGTTGGTAGCGGTGTAGCTGGTGAATGTGGTGCCACCATTAGTGGAAATACTCACGCCGCCACCCCAGGTGGCTGCGTACACGTCTGACCCAACTGCATAGACCCCGCGTACTAGGTCGCTGCCTAAACCGTTTTTAGTGGTGTAGTTCGTGAAGGTGGCGCCTTCGTTGGTGGAGATGCTGAGCCCATCATCGGTTGCGGCATACACAGTTGACCCAGTTGTGTACACCCCGCGTACTAGGTCGCTGCCTAAACCGTTTTTAGTGGTGTAGTTCGTGAACGATGCGGGGAGTTGAAAAACTGGTGTCGGTGTCGATGGAACTGTTGCTGGTGGGGCGGTATTTGGCGGTGTCGTGACATCGGTGGAGACGAGCGGTTCAGGAGGCGCTGGAATACTGTCAGGATTTTGTGAAGAGGTCACTGGCAGTGAGAGAGCTGCTTCGAGTGACGCTTGAATCACTCGAATGGGTAATGGTTTTGTTGGAGTCCATAATTTCTTTTTTTTCTTGTTCACTCCACACACAACAACAACAGATTTTTGTTTCTTGATGGCTCCTGATTTCGTGCATGTCTTGAGTGGCGTTTTTGAGACAGCAGTTTCGTACCAAACTTTTGTACTTCTTGTAGCCGCGCACACCACAGCTACGCCGGAAACTTTTGTTGTTTTGCCGGCAGTTTTGCAGGCAGTTCCAACAGGTGAAATCACGTTGCGGGTTTTGCTGTCGCTCTGGCCACATGAGCTCAGCGCGCCAAGGCTCATTACTAGAGCCAGCGATAGCGGCACTGAGGATTTTTTCAAGGATTGAAACATAAAGGGTTCCTTCTACCTATAAGAATTAATTCAGATTAAGTTTTAAAGGCCTGTTATACAAGTCACGGCGAGATGCCTGGATTGACGCCAACCCCTTACCGATGGTTAAGTTGTGGGGGTGCCCGTTCGGGGCCGCATCACACATAGGGGTAGTTATGCCAGAAGCAGTCATCGTCGCCACCGCTCGTAGCCCAATTGGGCGTGCAATGAAGGGTTCGCTCATCGACTTGCGACCCGACGATATGAGTGCACAAATTGTGCGCGCACTCATGGCAAAAGTTCCACAGGTGAAGCCATCTGACGTGGAAGATCTCATGCTTGGTATTGGTCAGCCTGCAGGCGAAGGTGGATTCAACATTGGCCGTATGGTTGCCATCCTTGCTGGCCTCGACGATGTTCCTGGTGTCACCGTGAATCGTTACTGCTCATCTTCATTGCAAACCATTCGCATGGCTGCTCATGCCATTCGCGCCGGAGAAGGCGACTGCTTTATTGCTGCTGGTGTAGAAACCGTTAGCCGCTACGCATCGGGTGCCAGCGACGTTGCGCCAAACCCCATTTTCAAAGAGCCAGGTGCACGCACACGTACGCGTTCTGAAGGCGGTCATGGCCCATGGACCCCGCCAGTGGGTTTGCCCGATGCATACATTGCGATGGGTCAAACTGCAGAGAACGTTGTTGAAGTAGAAAAAGTTTCGCGTGAAGACATGGACCACTTTGGTGTACGTTCACACAACCTTGCAGTAGCGCATCAGGAGAATGGTTTCTTCGAGCGCGAAATTACTCCGCTCACTTTGCCCA
>JAPKZV010000112.1 GCA_026393585.1 Actinomycetota bacterium | reverse complement strand
GGCACGTTACGTCGGGAATTCGCTAATCACAAGCAGTACTTTGAGATTTATGAATCAAATTTTTGTTCCGGTAACACTTGGCTCTCAAACCTTCGTTTTAGCCCACCGTGGAGCTTCTCGAGCAGAGCGAGAAAACACAGTGTTGGCATTTCGTGCTGCAGGCGATATGGGGGCCGACGGGGTAGAGCTCGATGTGCGACTCACTGCTGATGGGCATTTGGTGGTGCACCACGACCCACGTTTGGAAGATGGCCGAGATATTTGCATGATGCAACGTAGTGAACTTCCTGTGCATATTCCCACCATGCATGAAGCACTCGATGCATGTGCAGGAATGTGGGTCAATGTAGAAATCAAAAACGATGAGAAGGAGCCCGACTTCGACAGCAGTGACTCTGTTGCAGAACTCGTTGCACGTGCACTCGTTGAACGTAATGAAAATTCTCGATTTCTTGTTTCATCATTTCGGCGAGAAACCATTAACAAAGTGCACGATTTTGCACCAGAACTGCGCACTGCTTGGCTCACCACCGTGGTCGCTCCAAATGATGCAGAAAGTATTGTTGAGAGCCTCGTGCGTGGAGGTCATAGCGCGCTGCACCCTTGGGTTGGTTTGCTTTCAAAGGAACTCGTTGACTTGTGCCATGAGCGCGGAATACAATTGAATACGTGGACCTGTGACGATGCAGTGCGCATGGCGGAACTAGTTGAGTGGAAAGTAGATGCGATTTGCACCAATGTGCCCGATGTGGCGTTGGGCGTACTTGGTCGCTAGGAATTACGAAAGAAGCGGCTGCACAAGACGAACTGCGTGAGGTTCATGGGTGAAGCGCAACTCGTTCGTCTCGCCCAAGTAATCGCCGTCGAGTTGGAACGGGAATGGTCTGTCGTTGGTCACGCTCATTGCCTGTACGTCTTCGCGAATTTTGACGTGCTTGCTTTCTGGAACACCTCCGCTGCGGATGGCTTTGCCTAATGAGCCGAGCAAAGTGAGAGCAGACAACGAAGTGAAGGTCACGACCGACAACCCACTGTCGAGGTTGGCATGGGGTGACAAATTGAGGGGCTTCTTGCCCAAGAAGGTGTAGGGGTTCGTGTTCATGACAATGCTGAAATAGCCCTTGACGGGTTGCTCTTCTCCGATGTGAACAGAGAAGTGCGGATCTTTGCGGCTATAGCCAAGGGCCCAGGTGTGTAACGCTGCCCCAACGAACAATGGGTGACCGAGCCAGCGTTTCAAGGCTGCACGGCGTTCAACATTGCGCACCACGGCAGCGTCGTAGCCCACGCCAGTGTGGAAACAAAAGTACCGACCGTTGACCTTTCCCAAACCGATTGGGGCAATGCGCTCGGTGTCGAGTGCCAAAGCAAGCTGCTTCACTGCCTCGGCGGGGTCGTTCGACATGCCGATGGTGCGGGCAAAGACGTTAGTAGAGCCCCCTGGAAGGACTCCTAAGGCCGTTTCTGACCCTGCAATGCCTGTGGCAACCTCGTTGAGTGTGCCGTCGCCTCCAAAGGAGACCACGCAATCGAGCCCGCGGCGGGCGGCGTCTTCGGCAAAGCGTGTGGCGTGTCCGCGGCGATTGGTTTCCACCACCTGCACCGTGTGGTGACGGGCAAGGTGCTGATGGACCACGACCGTATTGCGGGCTGTGACCGATGACGCAAAGGAGTTAACTACAAGAAGAACACGCACAACGAAGAAACGGTATCAGTTTGTGTCGCCAGTTAGGCAGAATCGGAACCAAGCGGTAACAATAGAAGCCATGAACGTGATCGTCTGTGTAAAGCAGATCCCCGACCCCGCCTTGCCAGGTGCCTTAGACGGCGCAACAAACACCCTGAAGCGAGACGGCAAACTTATCCTCGATGACTCCGACGCATACGGCGTAGAAATGGCATTGCAACTTGTCGATGCTGCCGGTGGCGGAGAAGTGAGCATCATCTCGATGGCTCCTAATGGTGAAACCGCTGGCATGCGCACTGCACTTGCCATGGGTGCTGCAAAAGGAATTTTGGTTTCTGACCCAGCACTGCAAGGTAGCGATGCACTCACCACTGCAAAAGTTCTTGCAGCAGCTGCACAACGCTTAGGCGGAGCAGATCTCATCATTGCTGCAACAGAATCTTCCGATGGTTACACCGGAACTGTTCCCGAACAAATGGCTGAAGTTCTCGGACTTCCTTCGGTGACTTTCGCAAAGAAAGTAAAAATTGATGGCGGTGTATTGAAAGCCGATCGTCAAACCGAAGAAGGATACGACGAAGTGGAATGCGCACTGCCTGCACTTATCAGCGTCACCGCTGGTGTGGTGGAGCCGCGTTACCCCAGCTTCAAAGGCATCATGGCTGCAAAGAGCAAGCCAGTAGAAGAAGTAACTGCAAGCGACCTTGGTGTCACGCCAGCGGGTTGGGCAGGTGCAGGGCAAAAAGTCACGCTTGTTGCTCAAGCAGAAGCTCGTCAAGCAGGCGAAATCGTAGAAGACGACGGAGAGTCGTTCGGCAAGATCGTTGCGTTCCTAGAAAATTTGAAAGTGATCTGAGGAAAAAATCATGGCTATTAACAGTGTGTGGGTTTTCGCCCAAGTAACAAATGGTGCCGCAACTACAGGAACTCTCGAGCTCCTCACCAAGGCCCGTTCGCTTTCATCAAATGTCACTGCAGTTTTGGGTGGCGATGCTTCTGGTGTTGCTGCACAACTCGGTGAGTATGGCGCAACAAAGGTGTACGCCACAGGCGACCTTGCAGGAAAACTTCCTGGCGTTGCAGTGTCTGGTGCAATGAAAGCAATCATCGATGGCGGCGACAAGCCCGACCTCATTTTGTTCCCACAAAATTATGAAGGTCGTGACGTGTTGTCACGTTTGTCAGTGAAGCTCAATAAGTCGGTGCTCACCAACTCAATCGACGTTGCTGTCGATGGCGATGCAGTGAATGCAACCACACCTATTTTCGGCGGCAACACTTTGGTCACTACCACCTTCACAGGTGAAGGTCCATATCTTGTTGCGTTCCGTCCAAAGAGTTTTGCGGCTGAAGCATCGGGCGGCGCTCCTGCTGCTATTGCTGCTGCAAGTGTTCCCGACCTCGGTGCAACAGGTGGCGCAAAAGTAACTGCAGTGCACGTTGAAGAGAGCACTGGTCCAAAACTCGATGAAGCAAACATTGTTGTTTCGGGTGGTCGTGGTCTTGGTGAAGCCGACAAGTATGAAATGGTCGAAGAGCTCGCCAAGTTGTTGAAGGGTGCACCTGGTGCATCACGCGCAATTGTCGATGCGGGCTGGGTTCCTTACTCGTACCAAGTGGGTCAAACCGGCAAGGTAGTGAAGCCAAGTGTTTATATTGCTGCTGGTATTTCAGGCGCAACTCAGCACATGGTTGGTATGAAGGGTGCGAAAAACATCATCGCCATCAACAAAGACAAAGAAGCACCAATCTTTGGCATTGCCGACCTCGGCATTGTTGGCGACGTGCACAAAGTACTGCCAAAGCTCATTGAGGCTTTGAAGGGTCGTTAATTCATGACGATATGTCGCGGGCAGAAAATGCCCACGACATATCGTTGAATGGATCTTCCACGGCAAGTTGCAACTGCCATCCATGCAGCGGATCTTCTTCGCGCCAGGTAAACCATTGCAGTTCTTCCATCTCGGCAAGAAGCGTGTTGGGTCGTAGCGGCCACTCGTCGAGCGCATCGGCAAATGCCGTAGCAAGCCACCACGCACTGAAGCGACCTTGCGCCATGCCGCGCCTACGCCCATGCGCTCCACCCGATGCTCCTGCCCAAGCAACTAAAGACATCACCTGTGTTGGCTCAAGTGGCGACACATACGCCTCGTTGAGCCCCAGTGCTCCGAGTGCCGATGCACTGCCACCAGACACGGCTGCGAATGAGACGCGGCCATATGACTGCGATGTCCATGCTTCCACTACGCCGCGCACTGCTTGTTCAATGTCGGGGTCATCGTCTTGTTGTGCTGCGGTATTGCATTTCACTTTGTTGAAAGGGACTGCGGTGAGAAGCGGAGTAGGTGCTTCAACGCCGTTGTCGGAATAAAATGGCACTTCATACGACGGTTCCCACGTGCCAAGGGCAAGGGGGATTTCTAAAATTGCTTGCAGGCTTGCATCGTTTTCTATGGTGTCGCCGCGAATGGCGCGTTCGTATGCAACAAAGCCACGCATGGGTGGGTCGGTGATGTATTTCTCGACTTCACTCCACGTGTGGCTTTGAGCAATTACCTCAGTGAGTGGACCCATGCTGAACGTGCTGGTGGGATGTTGCAAAGACTCTGCAGCATTTTTGGCGTCGGCATGTAATGCGAGCCGGTAGTTGGCCAGCGTGGCTGCCGGCCATACTTGGCGCCCAGTTTTTACTGCTGCGGCACATTTGTTGCGTAGTGCAGCAAGTTCATTCCATTCGCGCTTGGCGCATAGCGCATCGATCTCACGAATAATTTCATCGAGGTCGGCTCGGTCAACAAGCGCATCGAGGTATTGACTCATTACTGCAGATTGTCACAGAAGAGGCCACGGAACGCGTCTTCCCGATGGGTCGTAGGGCAAAACTTTATTTTCAAGCAGCCACTCGACGCGTTCTTTGAGGGCTTCAACTTCTTCTGCATTCAAAAGAGTTGCCACGCGTAGGGGAACTTGTTGAGAAATCACTTCTAAAGCAGAGAGGTGGTCGGCAGAGAGTTTTTCAGTAGCGAAATCCCAAATGACGGTGCGCAATTTGAAGTCAGCTGAAAAACACACTCCATGGTCGATGCCCCAAATATGGCCGTTGCTGTCGAGCAACACGTGCCCGCCTTTGCGGTCGGTGTTGTTGGCCACAATGTCGAATATCGCCATGAGTCGTAATTGGTCGTGTGTTTCTGGGTGGTCTTCAATAAACGTGAAGTAGTGCAGTTCAGGGTTGGCTTCAATAAACCATTGCACTGAGCCTTCACCAAAAGGACCATCTCGCACCACCGTGGGTGGAACGAGGTCGAAACCGAGTGCTTCAGAGAGTTCATAAGCAGCAACTTCACGACGAAACAAGCCTGGCTCGAAATCCCATAGGGGTTGCTCGCCTTTGAGTGGCTTGTAAATGGCTTGGCATTGTTCAACTTCATCAACAAATATCTTCACCAGAAAAGTGGCGTTGCTGCTGTAAGGCATGCGGCCAACAATTTCCATCTCGCCATTGCGAAGAACGCCGAGCGGGTCGCTGTGTGCAACGCGTGAAGTTGCTGACATAAAAAGAGCTAGTTCATTCGTGGGCACGGATGCCCGTCGATGTTCATTGGGAGTCCGCACCAGCGACAATTGGGTCGCCCCGCACCAACAACGTCGTCGGCGTGATCGCAAAAGGCGAGCGCTTGGGCACGTGTGAGAAAGCCACGAATGCGACTTGCTACAACATCGTCAAGTGGTTCGCCTTCTTCGTCGAGATCAACCATTTCATCGAGGTGAATAACAATGCGGTCGAGTTCGCGGTCGTAAGCAACGCCAATGGGGCCTACAACAAACGCAACATCGGGGTTGGGCGAAACACTAAGCGCCTCAGGAAGTGGGGCATCTTTGCTGTCGGGAAGGTCGGCAAGAAGTTCGCGTACATAATGGGCAATTGCTGCAACTTGAGACTTCTCACATTTCACAGTGATGGTTTCGCCTTCGCCGCGCACTTGAATGAGAAATGTACGTTCACCAGGGCGACCAACGGCGGTGGTAGTTAATGCATCGGGCGCATCGAAGTCGCGATAGGTGGTCATGACGGGGCCAACTCTGAAAGTGACCCGCCAGTGGAGTTCACCGTGAGCACGATGGGCGCGCCGCCCCCGTAAGCCAGTGCGCTGATGGAGCAAGTACTCACCACGATGCGTTGAAAGAGATCGAGGTGTGTTCCCATGGCGTGAGCGAGTGCTGCCTTAATGGGGTCGGCATGAGAAAAGCACACCACAACGCAACCAGGATGGCGCAAGCGAATGTTGTAGAGCGCGGTAGAAATGCGTACTTGCATTTCGGTAAAACTTTCACCGTTGGGAAAACGAAACGTACTTGGCGCGCCTTGCACGGTTTTCCATTCAGGAAGTTTCATGAGGTCGCTCAATTTCCCGCCGGTCCATTTGCCAAAGTCACACTCGATGAGGCCTTTGTCGATGATGACCTTTTGCTTGCGTTGTTTGGCAAGAGGTGCAGCAGTTTCACGCGTGCGCTCAAGTGGTGAGGAATAGATGGCATCAATTTTGGGGAAAGAAGCGAGGCGCTCGGCAACTTCAGCAGCTTGCTTGAGGCCGGTCTCGCTGAGATGTAAGCCTGGAGCGCGGCCAGGAAGTGATTGCCCAGTGGTGGGAGTTTGTCCGTGGCGCACGAGGAGCAAAGTGGTGGGTTTGTGATGAGGGGTAGCTTTTTTTGACGCCATAGCACCTGCGAACTTATCGGTTCTGCCTCTAC
>JAPKZV010000040.1 GCA_026393585.1 Actinomycetota bacterium | reverse complement strand
GGGAAGGAAACCAACGAATGAAGCGAAGTACTTACGTCCGCCTTCGTCAGTACCGTATGTACCGTCAGACTGAATTTTGTATCCGGTTCCTGTTTTACCCGCAATGGTCATGCCAGGAATCTGCGCCTTAGTGCCCGTGCCGTAGCAAATAACGTCACGCATCATGAGGTTCATCTGCTCAGCGGTAGACGACTTCAGTACCTCGTGAGCAGAGGACTGCTCCAAGTACTTTGTTTTGCCATTTTGATCAATGACCGCACTCACGAGACGTGGAGCAACATACACACCATTATTCGCAATGACATTTACTGCTGAAAGCAGCTGCACCGAAGTAGAGGCGAATCCGTATCCGTAGGCAACAGTGATTTTCTCGGTACCTTGCCATTTCTTCACTGGTTTGAGAATGCCAGCGCTCTCATCGGGAAGGTCGAGATCCGATTTTGCCCCGAATCCAAATGCGTGGAGGTACGACTCAAGAGTGGGACTCGAAATACGCTGGGCAGCAAGAACTGTTCCAAGGTTTGACGACTTCACCAAAATTTCTTTCACCGTCATCTCCTGCAAGGGGTGAGGGTATGCGTCGCGAATGAGGAACTTATCGAAAACCTGAGCACCTGGAACATGGAAGGTCGTCTCGGGAGCTATTGCCCCTTCATTAATTGCGGCAGCGACACTAAACACTTTTGCAACCGAGCCTGTTTCGTGCGCATCGACTGCAGCAAAGTTGCCGGAAGTATTGGTAAAGGTTCCATCTGCATTGCGCCGAACGTTCGCCATTGCATAAATATCGCCAGTCTTTGAATTCATCACCATTGCAGTACCACCGCGAGCACCAACACGCGCAACCTGCTCGGTAAGAATCTGATCGACTTGATACTGAATTGATCGATCAAGAGTGAGAACTAAATCTTGGCCTGGTTGTGGCTCTACTTCAGTGCTATTCGATCCCGGAATTGATCGACCTTGGTTGTCTTGTTCGCGCACAAAACGCCCATTTGTTCCCGTCAAAATGTCGTTGTACTTCAGCTCTAAACCAGCAGTACCCACTCCATCGGTGTCCGTTTTGCCGATGACAGATTTAGCCGAAGCACCCACAATGGTGCGTGACGGTTCTTCATAAGAGCCAATGCCAGGAATTTTCAATGCGATGATTGCCTTGACAATTTTTGGGTCAACTTGGCGTGCAATAAATGAAAAGTTTGATTCACGCGCAGCAAAAGTTGCGGCCAATTCAGCTTCTTTTGCTGCATCGAAGCCCATCATGCTCGAGACTGCCTTGGCAGCGCCCACAGGGTCGGTGACTGCTTTCGGGTCGGCATACAAAGTTCTCATAGGAACAGACATCGCGATTTCTTGACCTGTGCGGTCGAAAATTGCACCACGTTCCGCAGGCAACGTTGTTGCTCGTACACGAATATCTTCTCCAGCTGCACGGAACTGATCTCCCCCAGCTATTTGCAACCTCGCGACTTTGTACACCAATATCGCAAGGAGAACGAGAAGAACTGCCAAAGCCCACCGCAGTCTCTTTTTCAAACTTGGGGCAGCCACAAATGGATTACGACGCACATTGAGTATTCGGGTCTTTTTCTTCGGGGTACGCACTGGTTGCAAATGGCGCTGGCGTTGCTCTGTTGCACGCGAGCGCGGCGTAGCACTCGGCCGCGAATGTGATCTCTGCTTCTGCCCTGTTGATTGATGACTACGTACCACTCGAGGTGCAGTTGAAGATGAACGCGGAGCGCTTGCCTTCACTCGCGTGTTCACGGCGCACCACCTATTTCAGATTTCAATTGACCAAATTCGTTGAGCGGCGATTCCGCGTCATGGGCCACCGCATCGCTGAGATCTCCGGTTGATGCAAGAACCCCAGCAATGATGTCTGGCTCTACGGCGACAAAACGAGCCTGTGTCGATGGCTTCATCCCGAGACGAGCTGCTTGAGACGACAAGTTGTCAGGTGAGATGAGAAGTGAACGTTCATGACGCAATACGTTGTAGTTATCTCGTGCCATCGCAACTGTTTTGGTGAGAGCGTCAAGCTTCATCTGCCGTTGAGCTAATTCCACGTGAACCAAAGCTGCGATGAAAAAAACACCGCATACAAGTGCTGCCGAAACAACAAGCACCCAAAATGCTCGACCACCACGCTGCGCTTCGACCAAGCGAGGGCGAGAAGGTGTGGCACCACCAATCGGAAGCGCCTGGTCGATGGGGAGGGCCATATTGCGAGCCATTTCAGTTCACCCCCGCCGGAGCAAGTTTTTCAACAACACGAAGACGTGCCGAACGAGCTCGCGGATTACGCAGCTGTTCTTCAGAGGTTGGCGTTTCAGTGCTACGCACTCGTTTCACGAGTCGCACTGCCCCACAGCCACATGGCAAATCGGCTCGGCAAGTACAACCGCCTGTTTCTGCTTCGCGCAAAATATTTTTAGCGATTCTGTCTTCACCAGAATGATAAGAAATCACAGCAACACGCCCAGCTGCACGGGTGTGGCGAATTGCGCTCTCTAATGCACGGGGCAATTGATCAAGTTCAGCGTTGACTTCAATGCGGATGGCCTGAAAAGTGCGCTTTGCTGGGTGTCCACCAGTGCGACGCGTTGCGGCAGGTATTGCCGTAGTGACAACAGAAGCTAATTGAGTAGTGCTGTGCAATGGCCGTGCCGCAATGATGGCGTCGGCAATGCGCGGCGCAAAGCGTTCATCTGAATATTCACGCAAGATGCGAATGAGTTCGCCACGTTCATAGGTATTCACCACTTCGGCCGCAGTGAGCGACTGACTTTGGTCCATACGCATGTCGAGGGGGGCATCGACACGGTAAGAAAAGCCGCGCTCAGAGCGGTCGAGTTGTGGCGAGGAAACGCCGAGGTCAAAAAGTGCCCCCGATATTTCATCAATGTGTAGCGACTCCAGCACATCGTCAATTTGCTCAAAACGAGCACGACGCACGGTTGCACGTTCTGCAAATGCCGCTAAGCGTTCACTTGCCGTTGTTATGGCGAGTTCATCGCGATCTAAACCGAGAATGGAGATGTCACTGTTGCTCGATAACAATTGCAACGAGTGTCCTGCACCACCCAATGTGGCATCAATAACAACTCCACGTGGTACCGAGTGAAACACAGCAACAACTTCGTTGAGCATCACGGGGTCGTGGGAAAATACAGTTGTTTCGCTCACCGGCAGCCCCTCGGCCAACGAGTGCCGCCGGGATTTCTCCCCGGAACAAGCGAGACAGTAGCGGGCGGAGTTGGAGCTAGCCATCTTGCTGACCGAGAGACTGCCGGTGAGCGAAATTCGTGTACTTCTACTTGGGAGATACGTGTTGTAGTGATCATGCGTCGGACCCTGCAATTTGCACAGTGCCTTTCGTATTGATGCGTCCGAAGCGAAGTGGTTCCCAAATTTCCACTCGATCAAATGCACCGCTCACCACAACTTTGGAATTCAACGAGAGACCTGCGTATTCGCGCAATTGCTCTTCGATGTTGATGCGACCTTGCGCATCGATGGATACCTCCACCATGTTGCTTGCCAAAGCTCGCATCTGGTTACGGTCCATTTCGCCACGGCGCACTTTGGCCAGCACTTCTGCGGCTTCTGCTTCAAATGCATCAGCACTCAAAACATCAACGCACATGTCTTGCCCAAAAGCGAGGTAGCAACGGGGCTCTAAACGCGGCCGGAATGCAGCAGGCAACGCCAAGCGACCCTTGGGGTCTAATTGGCGCTCGTGTACTCCGACAAACACGTGATCTCCGTCTTGGTACCCGGTCTCCACCCGACTAGGGAGCGGGCACCACCTCCCCCCAGCAATCACCATTATGCCCCACTATTCCCCACTTTGCAACTATCTCCCCCACAAAATCATGGGAATTGGGAAAATAGCCACCGTCAGAGGTCAAAAACGGGCCTTAAAATGCAAAAAATGCCCTGAAAAGGGCATCAAAAGGCTAAAAATGGGCGGTTTTTACTGGTGGGGCAAAATGGGGGCGGTTACACGGTGCTGGGGAACGCCAGATCCATAGCTCCCAGCCCCACCGGCACGGGTGTGGCCAGTGTGGCAATGCGATCGACATCGTTCGCCAGACCAGGCAACATCGCAGCGTGTAGCGCAGCGTCCCACTGGAAATATGCAATGCATTGAAAGCGTGCACAGTCGCGTGTTCGTCGCTGGCTAATACCCACTATTTTTTGTTGCGCATGGCTCTCTTGTGGAAACACTTCGCCAGAGCCTTTCCCTGCGAAGCACACAATGTCAGACCAATCGTTGCGTTCAAATGCTCCGCGGTGCACTTGCGCAGAAACAACACCTGCATCAGCGAGAAGCGCAACCCACCAATCACCAATCCACCACATTGATTTTCCAATGTCGTCGTTCCACAGTGCATCGCCGCGGGGCACAACAATGTCGATCCATAACGATTCGGTGGGGTGTACGTACACCGCTCCTCCACCGCTGCGCCTGCGCACCACATCAATTCCATTCGCTGTGCAAAAAGCGTGATCTACATCTTCATCTTTTTGTGAAGAACCCAAAACAATTGCTGGTCGCGTGGGAGTGAGCAACCACACGCCTCGCTCTACAGGTAAAACGCTGTGGTGTAACTCTTCGGCAGTGCCCTCACGTTTATGAAGCGCATTCCTGCTTCTTCTGGAGTGCGGTCACGCTTACGCAAATTACAAGTACGGCATGCAGCAGCGACGTTTTCCCACACGTGCATACCACCGCGTGATTTTGGTAGTACGTGGTCGATACTGTCGGCTGGTGCACCGCAGTACTGACACGCGTGTCCGTCGCGAGCCATAATGGCGCGCCTAGACATTGCAGTGTGGCGACTATACGGAACCTTCACCATGTACTTGAGTCGCACAACGAGAGGCGAGGCAAGCGTGAAACGCTCGGAACGCATCTCGGTTCCGTCATTTTCTATGAGTTCAGCTTTTTCAGATAACACTAAACATGTGGCACGGCGCACGGAAACAATACTCAGTGGCTCGAAAGTTGCATTAAGAACGAGCGCACTTTTCATTTCTACAACCGTTGCGTTCTTTGTATCATGAGAGGTGCTTCCACTCACGACACCACTGCAAGTAGCTCACCACATCGTGAGCAACCATGGGATGTTGTTCATTTCCGTACTGAATAGTGTTGCGCATCTTCATGTATTCGCGATTCGGCAATGGCAAAAAGGGCGCAGTTGCCCACCAGCGGCGTGGCGTGAGATGCAACCACTGCCGCAATGCCGTTCCCCACAACGCGGGACGAACAAGAACTGCACCTACCACTTGCATCATGAAGGTCGTGGTTCCTTAGGCAGACCAAGCACCATTTCACCAACAATGTTGCGCTGCACTTGTGAAGAACCGGCATAAATGGTTCCGGCACGAGCATTCAAGAATGTCATTGCCCAGCTGTTTGTAGAGTTCGGCGCGCCAGCATCGTCGGCACCAAATGCACTCGACGGACGTCGGCCAGTGGGCACCATTGCATCGGCACCCATAATGTCCATTGCAAGTTCGGTCACGACCTTGTGGTATTCACTCCAAAACAATTTGCCAATTGCCGCGTCGGGCCCTGGATGATGACCCTGCAAAAACTGTGTGAGCGTACGCATACCGAGGTAACGCATCATTTGCACTTTGGAATGGCACCATGCCAAGCGTTGACGAATTCGTGGGTCGGTATTGACACCACGCTCTTTTGCCATGAGCAACAAGCGGTCGAGCTCTGCTTGGTAACGAATGGGGCTTACTGCGGCAGCTTCACCGCGCTCAAAACCAAGCAAGGTCATGGCAACTGCCCAACCGTTGTTGACTCCACCAATTACTTCACCTTTTGGCGCAACAGCGTCGGTGTAGAACACCTCGTTGAATTCGCTTTCACCAGAGATCATTTTGATTGGGCGCACTTCAATTCCGGGTTGACGCATGTCGACCAAAATAAAAGAGATTCCTTTGTGGCGCGGCGCATCGGGGTCGGTGCGGGCCAAGGTAAAAATGTGGTCGGCGAGATGACCAGCAGAGGTCCAAATTTTTTGACCATTGAGAATCCATTGATCACCGTCGAGTTCGCCCTTCAAGCCAACGTTGCTGAGGTCTGAGCCTGCGTTTGGTTCGCTATAGCCCTGGCACCACACATCGTCGCCCGACAAAATGCGAGGAAGATAATGCTTCTTTTGTTCTTCAGTTCCCCATCGCAACAATGTGTTACCCAACATTTGAATACCAAACACATCGTTTGGCCCACCGCCTGGCACACCTGCACGAGCAAATTCTTCAGCCAAAATCACCTGCTCTAAAGCAGTGAGACCTGCGCCGCCATACTCCACTGGCCAGTTCGGAGCGAGGTAACCCGCTGTTGCCAAAATGGCACGCCACTCGGTAACAAACGCCTCGAGTTCTTCGCCTTCAAGTTGTCCGGTGCCGCCCCAATTCTTGGGAAGTTTCTCAGCAAGAAATGCTTGAACTTTGGTGCGATAGACAGCGGCTTCTGGTGGATAAACGGGATGCATACCCGCAATCTAGTCGCGAGGGAAACGGTCGCGCATTCGTGCCGCACTGATACGGCTGTTTTTTAACGAGGCCGCAAGATCTTGCACCCCAACTTTGCCGATGGCCCGCAGTTGCCGTTCGATGACCAAAGCACACCCGAGCATCACGAGGAAGCCACCAAATGCAAGTAAAAAGTGAATTTGCAGAGCAACAACAGTGAAAATGAGCCCTGCGATGGCACCCAGACCGGCCCAACGCACTGTTTTTGCCGATTGGCGATACATGCCTGCTGGCGACGTGTTTTGCGCGAAGCGCTCGTCGGACTGCAGCTGTTCTTCAATTTGGCGCAAAATGCGCTGCTCGTCGTCTGATAATGGCACGCCCATAGTCTCTCACGTTATGGCGCCCATCTCAATACGCAACCCATAACTCTCTGGCAAGAAATACTTCTTTTGAGACTTACAGCGCTGAGCCGGGACGAATGGCCCCTTTGCCAAATTTCTCGCGAATATGGTCGATGGCTTCGCTCGCCTGATCCCATGAGTCGTCACGAACTTGGTCTTCGTCGAATAGTGAAGGTTGAGCGCGTTCATCGGTGAAGTTACTTGTGCTCACTCCGAGCAACCTCACCCCAGGCGCAAGGTTGATGTTCTTGAGCAATGGCGTGAGTGCATCGACCAGACTCGGCCCACTCGACTTTCCACCATCGGCAGTAATGCTGCGTGTAATGGAATGAAAATCGGAGAACTTCACCTTCAGCGTTAATGTTCGTGCCAAGGTCTGATGTGCGCGCAAACGCGAAGCGACCGCATCACATAAGCGCACCAGATGTCGATGTACCTCTTCGTAGGTAAAAAGGTCTTCGTTGAAGGTTTCTTCGTGCCCAATTGACTTCACATCGCGTTCAGATTCCACGGGTCGATCGTCTCTGCCATGCGATAAGTCGTGCAGGTGTCGGCCATGTGCCTCGCCTACGGCAACAGTCAGAACATGAAGTGGGAGTGCGGCAAGATCGCCGATGGTTTTAATGCCAATGCGATCGAGTTTTTCTTGCGTGACGGGTCCGACACCCCACAACGACTTCATCGGTAATGGATGCAGAAAGGAAAGCTCGCTTCCACTTTCCACTTGCACAACACCTTTACCTTCTCGCACTCCTTCTGCGGTAGCGATGGGCTTTGCTGCCTTTGATGCAATTTTTGCGATGAATTTGTTGGTGGCGATTCCTACCGAACAAGGAATACCAATTTCATTTGTGATGCGTTCGCGGATGAGATGAGCGATGTCTTTTGCGGTGCCAAATATTTTGAGCGATCCCGTGACATCGAGAAAGGCTTCGTCAAGTGCGAGACCTTCAACGTGTGGGGTGACTGAGTGAAAAATTGCATGGACATCGGTACTCACCTCTTGATAAAGAGGAAAATTGCCGGGTAAGAAGATGACATCGGGGCACAGGCGTTGGGCATGAACCGAGCCCATAGCGCTAAAGACACCAAACCGGCGCGCCTCGTACGATGCTGCGGCAATAACGCCACGCGGGCCTGCACCGCCAACGACAACGGGCTTTCCACGCAATTCTGGGCGCTCCCGCAGTTCAACAGCCACGTAGAACATGTCCATATCTACATGCAGAATGACGCGTTCAGGGTTCATTTCACTTCACAGCCTACGATGTCTATGTGTCTTCGCTTCCCACCTCTTCCCCACACGACCTTCCTCCACATGAAAGGCCCCTTTCCGCACTTCCTCCGCGAGGTGCGCGCATTGCGGCCTTTTCCTCCATCGTTGGCGGCGGCTTAGCAGGCGGCCTCATTGGCTTTGCACTTGTTGACCTGCAATGTTCAGGTGCGTGTGATGTTCCCAAAGGCATTGGCCTATTGATCGGGGCAACACTTACTGCTGCTGGCATGGGCATTGTTGCTGTGCTGGTGCTGCGCGCACTTGGCGAATGGAAAGAATTGCAGGACAAATAGTGAGTGACTCCCTTGCCACAGACCTCGTCAACTTGGCCACAACCATCGCGCATGAAGTGGGTGCAGTTGCACTTGCGGGTCGCAAACGCGGCCTGACAGATGTGAGCACCAAATCGACTTCCACCGACATGGTGACCGAGTACGACAAACTCACGGAAGCATCAATTATTACCGCGCTGCGCAGCGCACGACCCAACGACAGCATCGTTGGCGAAGAAGGCGGCGGATACACAGGCACGAGTGGAATCACCTGGTTTGTTGACCCCATCGATGGCACCACGAATTTCCTGTACGACCTTCCCACGTGGACTGTGTCTTTGGGGGCTCACGACGCTGAAGGTGAACTCGCCGCAGTGGTCTTTTGCCCTCCACTTCGCGAGACATACACGGCCACACGCGGGGGTGGAGCCTTTTTAAACGGCGCACGTATTTACTGCAATGAAGTGACCGATATTGCACAATGCCTCATTGCCACTGGATTTAATTATTCACCAGATAATCGTCTCATTCAGGCAGCACGTATTCCCAAGATCATTGCCAAAATTCGCGACATTCGTCGACTGGGTTCTGCATCACTCGATTTATGTTTTGTAGCAGTTGGGCGTTACGACGCGTATTACGAAGAGCATCTCTTCCCTTGGGATCTCGCCGCAGGAACACTCATCGCCAAGGAATCTGGTTGCACTATTGGCAGTATTGATGGTGGCGATATTCTACCGTCGGCTATTTTGGCATCTCCCCCAGCCGTATTTACTCAAATACAAGAGCTCATCAATCACTCCAACAGTTAATTGCCTTCCACAAATGCTCTAGACTAAAGGTTTATGCGAAAAGGACGCACCGCAAATTCACCCATTGCAGTGCTCCTCATCGAAGGATCTCCTCAAATTGAGACCGATATGGCGCAGTCTCTTGCCGATACCAACGGGGCATACGAGCTGCAAGTAGTGCACTCGTTGAACGATTCGCTTGCCGCAGTGCGCAAGAAGCAACCCACCGTCGTCATTTTCAACATCGCTACCATCGCAGGCGACACCAGCGACATGGTGAAACAAATGAGAAATGCAACGTCGGCATTTATGTACATTGTCACCGAGAAATCCGACACCAACACCATCTTGCAAGGCCTTGAAGCTGGCGCAGACGACTACCACGAGCACCCGGTGAACTGCCAGCACCTTGTTGCACGCATGCATGCACTTCTGCGCCGAGCAAACGGAGCTTTTCAGCTCGAGAACGCATTGCACTTCGGACATCTTGAAATTCGTCCCGATGAAGGTCGCGTGTATCGCGATGGCAAAGAAATTTCTCTCACACGCACCGAGTTTCGCTTACTGTGTGAACTCGCCACCAGCCCCAACAAAGTGTTCGCCCGCGAAACACTTCTCGACCGAGTATGGGGATACGGATACTTCGGTGATGGCCGCCTTGTTGACGTGCATGTGCGTCGTTTGCGCACGAAAATAGAAGTGCGCCCCGATAACCCCGAATATGTGGTCACCGTGCGCGGCCTTGGCTACCGCTTTGACGGCGAAAAGGTCAAACAGCACTAGTTTCTAGGCATGGCCTACATTGTTGCAATTGACGCCGGAACAACAGGGGTACGAGCACGTGCAATTTCCACAACTGGCGCACCTTCGTTATCTGCCTACCAGGAATTCACGCAGTTCTTTCCTCGGCCTGGATGGGTGGAACATGACGCTGAAGAAATTTGGGGTGCAGTTCTCTCTACTTTGCGCGAAGTGTTGGGCCAGCTCAGCGAACCCCCCATTGCGATCGGAATAACTAACCAACGTGAAACTCTTGTGGCGTGGGATCGGTCCAGCGATGAAGTGCTTGCTCCGGCCATTGTTTGGCAAGATCGCCGCACCGCAGACCGCTGTCACGAATTGGCCGATGAGTTACCTGCAGTGCGGCGTATTACTGGCCTTGTTCTCGACCCTTACTTCACTGGTACCAAGGCTGAGTGGCTACTGCGCAACGGAATTGTAAAGCCCACTGCGCACCTGGCGCTGGGGACCATTGATTCGTGGATCTTGTGGAGGCTTTCTGGCGGAACCACATTTGCTACCGATGAATCGAATGCAAGTAGAACCATGCTGTACGACATTCAACAACATGCATGGAGCCCCGAGATGTGTGCGCTTCTTTCCATTCCCATGCATGCACTACCCGAAGTACGCAACTCAAGTGGCGTCTTTGCAACTACAAACGCTGAAGGCATCCCGCGTGGCATTCCCATTTCAGGTATCGCCGGAGACCAGCAAGCTGCACTTTTTGGCCAAGCATGCTTTACGCCCGGCACAGCAAAGAACACTTACGGAACCGGCAGTTTCGTGTTGATGAATGTGGGCACCACGTGCCCAACAGTGGTTGACGGGTTGCTCAACACAGTTGCATGGCGCATCAACGACACCACTACCTACGCCGTTGAAGGCTCTATTTTCGTCACAGGCGCCGCAGTGCAATGGCTGCGCGACGGATTGCACATTATTGATAACGCAAAAGAAGTAGAAGCACTGGCCGTGTCGGTACCCGATGCTGGTGGAGTGGTGATGGTGCCAGCCCTCACTGGGCTTGGCAGCCCGTGGTGGGACCCATATGCACGGGGAGGCATCTTTGGCATTTCACGCGGCACCACTCGCGCACATCTGGCGCGAGCAACTTTAGAGTCGGTGGCATTTCAAACTCGCGACGTCATTGAGGCAATGACAAAAGCAACGGGCATCACCCTCACAGAGCTACGTGCCGATGGTGGAGCCACCGACAATTCCTTTCTCATGCAGTTCCAGGCCGACCAACTGCAGGTGCCGGTGGTATTACCTGTTGACCGTGAAACCACTGCGTGTGGTGCTGCGTTCCTTGCTGGTCTTGGCATTGGCGCTTGGGCGAGCACGACAGACATTTCTGCGCAGTGGGCAAGCAACGTCACGTATTTTCCCAACAACGAAAACCTCAGCGTTGTCGATGCATCTCATGCCCAGTGGCTCAATGCAGTACAAAGAGTACGTACTACTCAATAACTTCTTGACCCAGTAGTGCGGCTCCAATTGCACCTGCTTCATGGCCTAATTGAGCAGTCACCAAAAGTGGCGGCGGGCGCAACTCTGATGGCGGCATTTGCTTGCCCAGCGCATCGGCCACAAAATGTCGCAATACCGCAGATGACCCGAGCCCACCGCCCAGCACAATCAGCTGCGGGTCGAGCGTATTAACCAAGTTAAAGAGGCCAAGGGCCACCCAACTTGCAAACTCCTCCAGAACGCGCACTGCCTCTGCGTCTTCTTGCACCACACGCAACAAAATTTCTTCACCGCTCACACCGTTGGCCATACGTCGTAGCGCCGAACCCGATGCGTATTGCTCCCAACATCCACGTCGCCCACATGGGCACTCTTCCCCACCGTGCATCACAATGTGGTGTCCGCTCTCGCCAGCAAAACCATGATGACCGCGCATCACTTTTCCATTGGCAATGAGTGCAGCACCAATTCCTGTGCCAATAGTGATGACGAGAGCATTGTCGCAATTGCGAGCAGCACCATTTTTCCATTCAGCAACACCAGCGCATGTTGCGTCGTTATCTACAACAACAGGAATACCCAGTTGGTTCGATAGCAGATCACGCATTGGCATCTGACGTACTTCAGGGAGGTGTGGGGCAAGATACACCACACCATCACACGACACTGTTCCAGGCATCCCTACCCCGAGTGACGTTGCTGCTTGCCCTATACGCAATGCAAGGGCAACACATAAATCGGCAACTTCTTCAACAACGCCAACACCTGCGGCAGTGGGAAGCGTGAGCGAATCGAGAACAGAGCCATCACTGTTGAGTGCAACTGCTAAGCACTTGGTGCCCCCAACATCTACACCAATTGCAACCATGTTGAGAGATGAAAATGCAGTTGTGCGGCCTTACGACTCGCAGCGTGCTTTCAGTTCATTCAATGTATGCAAAATACGATTTTCGGCACGGCGCTTCACAAAACCGGGAAGCGGTATGACCAGATCGATAGAGAGATCGTAAGTGACAAGAGTTCCATTGTTTACTGGTTCAAACATGTAGTCGCCATCGAGGGTGCGCATGATGTCGCCATCGACGAGCTTCCACTGAATGGTAAGCGGGGCATCTCCGTAGCTGTAGCCAAGCGTGTAGTGAGTGCTGCGGCCAAGTGCAGAAGCGCGAAACTCAACACGTGAGGCACGACCTTGTGCGTCGCGTTCAAGCACCACGGCATCTTTCAGGTCTTTCGCCCATTCGGGGTAGCGCTCGAACTCGGTAGCAATGGCAAAGCAGTGCTCAGGTGAAGCGGCAATGACGGTGGTTTGTTTGGCGGTATCGGCCATGGCTCCATTGTTACCGATGGCGCATGCAATTGCACGTTTATTCGGAAACGGACTTCAATTGTCGCGGGCCAAAAGTACCGAACTTGCCTGCCCATAGCCCATTCAACCCAATTCCGAGCATCGGAACCATCACTGCAAACGCCAAGACGCTTCCTGCTTTTCCATCGGTGGAAGGCCGCGCCAAGGCAACACCCAGACCAACAACACACTGCACAGCAAGGCAGTACCACATTGCTAAGCGCACCTTTTTCGGAGCAACTTCACCCGCCAAGAAGAAGAGTTGAGTTACCGAAATCTCTTCTTCCCTGCTGCGTTGTACCGCAGCAAAATAGCCAAGGAGAAAAGTTGCAACGCCAATGGCAAAGAGCCCAAGGCTCACAGCGACAATTGCCACTCGCCAAAATGAGGTAAAGAGAATTGCGCTAACGACTGCAACAACAGCAAAGACCGCAGTAGATACTCGATTACACAAAACGATTTTGTTCATTACTTGTCTTTCTTCACAATTGCGACAGAGTATTCCATAATCGGGCGGTGAGCACATCGTAGGAAAAACTCTCGACAGCGCGCACTCGCCCTGCGTTACCCATTTTGTGTCGTAGGTCGGGACTATTGAGCAACAACGAAAAGGCTTGAGTTACCTCGTCGATGCTGGTGGGGTCTTTCACCACGATTCCCGACACACCATCGTCAACGGCTTCGGCGGCTCCGCCACTGCTGCCCGCAACCTGCGGCACTCCGCAGGCAGCGGCTTCGAGGAACACGATGCCAAAGCCTTCTTGTTCTAGCCCGCCCCACCTGTTACGGCACAGCATGGTGAAAATGTCGGCACACCCATAGAGAAGTGGCAGATCTTCAAAAGGAGTACGGCCCAAGAAGCGCACAGGCGCTCCTTGTTTTTTGGCAAGTTCGTTCAACCGTTTTGCATCGCGCCCAGCACCCGCAATGAGCATCTCGAGCTGTGGACGATCGCGTGCGAGCCGCGCAACAGCCGAAATAGCAATATCGAACCCCTTGCGCGGAACAAGACGACTCACACCAATAATGAGTTCTGCATTGGGCGAGACACCAAAGTGTTCACGAGCCGACGCACGCTCTGCAGGGCTCAGCACACGAAAGCGTTCGGTATCGACACCTGGTTGCACCACGGTTGTGGGAAGGTCACGACCCGCGGCTCGCGCTGCTTCATCGGCTGGATACTGCCCTGCAGCAACCACATGAATGGAGTTGCGTAAGACACGACCCAATATTTGATGCGTTCCAGGAATACGCCCCGGCACGGTGACTTCGGCCCCATGCACAACAACTGCATAGGGCAATTCCAATGACGGACCAACAATGCCGAGTGGTACTGCAGGGTCGAGCACCACGAAGTCGGCCCCAATACGCTTTGCCATCTCGTTGATGCGTTTCACCATGAATGGATGCGGCAACAGTACTGGCTCACGTGTGCGCTCAATGTGGAATGCCTGTGTGGCATCCCACTCTTTTGCACCTTCATAAGGTGAGGTGAGTACAGCAAAAGAATCACTCGGTAACCGACGCCACCATTCCCACAGCAATGACTGAATGCCACCAATTTTTGGCGGGAAGTCGTTCGTTACTAGGAGGTGGCGCGAGGTCATGCTTCTCTAGTGTTGCTCACGCACGCCTGGCAGACGGTGCAATTCGACAGTGACGTCGGGATCTTCGTCGTGGCTCGGAATGATGGAACTCATCCCCAATCGCGACGCTGCCCATACCGCGTGGGCCCGCAAGATGGGGTCTGCACTGCGCACATGGGCAGCCACGGCCGCTTGTGCTTTTTCATTGGGCAGTGATGCGGTATTTCCAATGACCACCAATGCGTTGCGGCGTACCCATCGCGGATCGCGACCCGCGATGTACCAACGGCCGTAACGCTCCAGAATTTCAGCATCATTGAGGGAAAGTAGTTCGAGTACATCGACAACAATTTGGGCATCGCTGGCAACATTTTCATGTTGCGCAAGACGCATGCTGGGCGGGCAGGCATCTTGGCATGAGTCGCAGCCATACATGCGCGCCCCAATAGCTTCGCGATATTGCGGCGCAATGATGCCAGGCTTTTGCAGTATCCATGCCAAACACTTTCCTGCATCAATCACTCCTGGTTCCACAATGGCTCCTGTTGGGCACGCATCAATGCAACGCCTACATGTTCCACAGCCGTCTGAGACCGTTGCAGATGGCGTGAGCTCGGCAGTGGTGATAACGCAACCCAACACAAACCAACTGCCTGCACCGCTGATGAGAAGGTTGGCATTTTTGCCAAACCAACCGAGCCCTGCAAGATAAGCAACTTCGCGGTCGACGATGGTATTGCTATCGGCAAACACCACAGCTTCATGGCCATCGCTGCGCAGTTGTTGCGCAACAACAGTGAGCGAATCGCGCAGTGATGCGTAATGATCGGACCAGGCATAACGAGCAACATCGCCAAACACTGCATCGGTCATTTCAGAAAGTGCCGGCTGTTGCACATCGGCAAAATAACTGCGTGCCCCCACCACAATGCTGCGCGCATGGGGAAGGGCCATCTCGGGAGTGGTAGACCGAACGGGGTTGCGATACGTGAACTGCATGGTGTCGCGCAAACCACGCGCTTCACGCTCGACCAACGCTTCGCGCGCCCGCAATAACGGTTCGGCAGTGGTGAAGCCGACGCGATGCAACCCAGCTGACAGACCTACCTCGGAGAGGTGCTGCGTGTAGATACTTTGAGGTTCAACCGACTTCACGATGACGAAGCGTAGGCACCAAACCCGCAGAAGCGAGCAACCTCACGGCACGCTCTTCTTCAAAGCTAAACACCACCGCATCGCCTGGCTCATGATTGAGGAGATACGAGACCACGCAGTCGCTACAGGCATCGCTTTCGTGCATCACACACGTGTCGCATGAGATGGTGAGAGGCGAAGAAGTAACGGGAATTGAGGTGCGTTGTTCCATGCCCACATATGAGCAAAGGGGTGTGACAGAGCTACAACAAGCGAGCGCCAACGGTGTCGATATCTAACACCTTTGCCGAACCCTGCGCAGGAAGGCTTTGGGTAATACGTGCTGCCTCACCCGCACGGCAAAACATGGCAACGCTCGGCCCCGAGCCCGACAACCAGCCACAAATGGCCCCGGCGTTCAACCCTGCAACGAGTGCTGCTCTACTCTCGGGCACGGCAGCAAAACGAATGTCTTGATGCAAGCGGTCTGCAGTTGCTACAGCAAGTACTTCGAGGTCTCCGGAGTTCAACGCACCCACCAAGAGTGCAGTGTGGGAAATATTAAATGCTGCGTCGGCAAGGCTTACTTGGCTAGGCAACTTTGTTCGCGAAGCGTGAGTTGAAGTAGATAAAGAAGGAACCCACACCACCACTTCTACTGCGCAGTTGTTCATGATGTTTGCAGCAAATGTGCCGTTGGTTCCTACCACTCCGCCCAGCAACGACGCTGCAACATTGTCGCCGTGACCTTCAAGACCTGCAGTCGCTACTAATACTTTCTGACGCCACTGCGGCGAAAGTAGCGCTTTTTCATCTTGCTGTA
>JAPKZV010000140.1 GCA_026393585.1 Actinomycetota bacterium | reverse complement strand
CGAAGAGACATCACTTCCTACGGTAGTAGTTGTAGAGGCATTTCGCTTTTATTCGTGAATTGTCCATATCGTAAAGCGAGTGAAATCGTTCTTTTCTTTCCCTCATCCCGTCAATGAGACCTCGGCACGCATTGTCGCTGGCGGGGTCGTTGCGATGAGCATCCTTTTTCTCCTCGCGGGAAGTGGTTGGGTACTTGTTCCCCTGACCTACGGATTCGTTGCGCGCGTACTCACTGGGCCCACGATGAGCCCATTGGGAAGAATTGCTACCCAAGTAGTGACACCACGGTTGAAGGGTAATCACAAATTTGTTCCGGGGCCACCCAAGCGATTTGCCCAAGGAGTAGGAGTGATCTTTAGTGGCGTTGCCTCGTTGCTGTGGGCAACCGGAAACCTCGGCGCTGCACAACTAGTCATTGCTGCTCTCATCGTTGCCGCAGGGTTAGAAAGTTTTTTTGCTATTTGTCTCGGTTGCATGATGTTCAGTGTGCTGATGCGCTTGGGAGTGATTCCCGAAGATATTTGTGAAGAGTGCAGCAATATTCATCTGCGCTCTGCCGCTAAACCTCAGTAGCAGATTTTTGCTGCATGTTGGTTGGCCAACTGGAGAGCTCTGGAATAAGTGGGTCGTAGTTGCCTTCACGCACGACGCCTTTCCACACACCGAACCCGTACGACATGTCATCGACCCAACGTAAAAGCGTGTAACGAACAGGGTCGAGGTGTGGGCGAGTGGTCCACCAGTCGGAAAGTGCTGGCACGAAAGCAGCAAGACACAACGCCCAACGTGCGCGGCGGGAAACCAACGCTAAGAGCAGTGCAATTGGCCACCATACGCGTGTTATTGCACTCGCAATTTGCTTGCCGGCATGAAGGTGCCCGAGCGTGGCGAGACGTGCTGATTCTTTTTCGGCATCGGGAAGAAAGCGCAATTTACGGTGCAGCGCTACGGCGGTGCCGGCGGCAACAACTCCACCAATAACGGGAAAACCAAGAGCAATGGAAGCCCACACCCCGGTGCTCCAACCACTCACGCGCAGTGGTGCAAGTGCGCCTCGATGTTTCTTGGCAAGAAGTGCAGCAGATTCGCCATAGCCCATGCGCTGTTGAACAAGTTGTTGGGTGGTGGAGCGAGGGAGATGGTGCACTTCAATAGAAGGCTCATAACGACATGAGTAGCCAGCTGCGTCGAGGCGCCAAATGAGATCTACGTCTTCTCCTGTGCGCATTGACTCATCAAAGCCGTCGACCGCTCTGAGCGCTGCGACATCGCACAGCAACAATGCTGAAGGCACGTAGCTCACGCGAGTGCCGGCACGCACGCGGGCAGGAAGTGCACCCATATCGAGAGGGGAGCGCACTTCTTCATAGGCAGCAATAACTGCACCATTGTGAAACCAATTCAAACTTTTAACGCGAGGTGCGAGTACAGCAAGTTGCGTCAAGCTCCACCATTTGGCAAGTTCGCAAACATCTTCATGTGTGCACTGCACATCGGCATCAATGAACGCAACATGTGAAGTAGACACATA
>JAPKZV010000029.1 GCA_026393585.1 Actinomycetota bacterium | reverse complement strand
CTCGACGAAGCATGCGATACCGTGGCGCGCGCAGTCGAGCAAGCGCTGCGCGATGGTGGTCGTGATGTTGTAGCTCTTGAACAAGTGGTGCGTAAAGCAACAGGAAAATTTGTTGCGGCGCGAACCAAGCGCAAACCGATGATTGTTCCTGTGGTGATGGAAACATAAAACACATGTCGAAGTCGAAAAATCTTTTGTGTGTCGTTGCCCTGGCGCTTGTTGCGCTGTCTAGTTGCGGTAGCGACAAAGAAACATTGCTCGTCAGCGACATCGACGATGCCGTAGCGGCGGTTGCTGAAGTACTAGGGAAGACTCCTGAGTTCTATGAAATTAACGCCACGCCAACCTTGGTGAATCTCTTTGCTGCTGATGGCAAGGGCAATGCCGTCAACTTTGTTTATGAAAATGGCGAGTTGGACCAAGAAACCTCTGTAGCGCCAGCCGATGGCAAAAGTTTCCCCGCGGAAGGTATGTCGTTCAGTGGGAAGGTCTTCGCGCGCGTTGAGAAGGAATTACCCGAATCCATCTTGCGTGCCTTCAGCATCATCGGCGATCATCCCAATGGGGGCGTGCAGTACCGCGTTGTGCTCCAGTCCGATCGGGGTGGCCAGTTCGCAGTTTTTGTGGAACCCACAGGAAAAATCCTCGGAACCGACGTGATGAGCGGACTCGGCACTTAAAAACCTCTGCTGCAGGGGCGAGAGTCCCCGATGAGGCAAGACCCCATTGGTACCGTAGAAACATGTCGAAGCAGGCCTCGCGCCCGAAAAAAGCTGCTGCGCAGCCCACGAAGCGTGCTCAGCCGCTGCCCAAGCGCAATGCTGCCCCCATCCGTGAGCATGCTGCAGTCAAAGCTGCTGTGGGCGGCCGTGAAAATGAATTCCTCGGGATCGGCATTGTGGTCGTTGCCGTCTTGGCTGCTTTAGCTATTTATCTCGATGTTGCAGGCCCGCTCGGCGACGCCATCGACACAGGTTTGGGTTGGCTTGTTGGTTTGGGTCGGTTCTTCTTGCCGCCGGCAATTGCGTTGTTGGGTATTGCACTCATTCGTCGCAATGAGTCGGAGCATCGCTTACGCGTAGGGGTCGGTAGCGCGCTCATCGTGTTGTCCATCTTTGGCTTGTTACATCTTGCGCGAGGTGCTGGGCACATGACCGCAAGTGTCGATGCACTGAAACCTGCAGGAGGGTGGATTGGCGCCATTGTGGGGCAGCCCCTGCGTTCCCTGCTCAGCATTGGTGGGGCAGTTGTAGTACTTCTCGGAATCCTCCTTGGTGGAGTCCTCATTGCCACAGGCATGTCTCTTCCATTGTTGTTCAAGAAACTCAGTGGTGGAGTCAATGTTGTTGCTGTTCCTGCTTCACGTGCGGCAAAGAAAGTAATGAACGATATTTCCACTGTGTCGAGTGAACGTGAAGCCGCGAACGCACGCTTTTTCGACATTGAAGCAGAAGAGGTTGAGGAAGATCTTCCTGCGCCTGGGCCAGTCGACAATTCGCATGTTCCTGAGTTCGACCCAGGAGCGCCACGTCCGCCGCTCTACGACATCGAAAAAGATCAACCAAAGCCAGCTCGCAAACCGCCAGCAGCAAAGAAGCCTGTTGCCGAGCCGGTAGTTGAACAGGAACCAGCTGTAGTGGCAACAAATGGCGACGAGTTGGCTCTCGGGCCGGCAGCACAGCGTGGCAACTGGAAACTTCCTGCAAAATCGATGTTGTCGAATACTCCGGTGCAAGCAATCGACAAGACAGAAGTAGAAGAACGTGGCCGACTTCTTGAAGAGTCACTTGCATCTCATGGTGTCGATACCAAACTCGTCGGCATGACTGTTGGTCCAACAGTTACGCGTTACGAATTGGAACTTGGTCCTGGCGTTAAAGTTGCGCGCGTCACTAGCCTCGACCGCGACATTGCCTACGCAATGGCTGCAACCGATGTGCGTATTCTCGCTCCCATCCCTGGGCGTTCAGCAATTGGTGTTGAAGTTCCTAACACCACACGCCAACTTGTTTCTCTGGGCGACCTCATTTCTTCTGCAGAAGCAAAAGCAGCAACACATCCACTCGACGTAGCAGTGGGTAAAGACATTGCAGGTCGTGCAGTGTTCATAAACCTTGCAACAACTCCTCACTTGCTCATTGCAGGAGCCACAGGTGCAGGTAAGTCGAGTGGTTTGAACTGCATCATTACTTCGTTGCTTATGCGCAGCACCCCCGACCAAGTGCGCCTCATTCTCATCGACCCGAAACAAGTGGAAATGGGTCAATATGGCCGTTTGCCACACTTGCTCACTCAGCCGGTAACGAACCCGAAAAAAGCTGCAAACGCTTTGGGTTGGGCAGTGAAAGAGATGGAACGCCGCTACGACTTGTTGGTGGAAGTGGGCTTCCGTGACATTGGCGGCTACAATGCAGCATTCGACCGTGGTGACCTCATTCCAGAACCAGGTGTAGAAAAAGAATACGAACGTCTGCCGTTCATCGTGGTGGTGGTCGACGAATTAAACGACCTCATGATGGTTGCTGCGCGCGACGTTGAAGACTCCATCACTCGCATTGCACAAAAGGCACGTGCCGTAGGTATTCACCTCATCATCGCTACGCAACGCCCTAGCGTCAACGTCATCACCGGTGTTATTAAGGCCAACATTCCTGCACGTATGGCCTTTGCAGTATCGAGCCTCACCGATAGTCGAGTCATCCTCGATCGTCCAGGTGCCGAGAAACTTGTGGGTAAAGGCGACATGTTGCTCTTGCCAGGAAACACCAACATTGCTCAGCGTGTACAGGGCTCATGGGTCACCGAAGAAGAAGTGCGAGCCATCGTGGCGCACTGGCGTCGTCAGGCGCCAGAAGTGGTCTACGTCAGTGGTATTGAAGGTGAAGTCACAGCAGGCGGCGGCTCAGGGGTCTATGGCGGCAGTTCTGGCGACGATGGCGACGATGAACTGCTCAAGCAAGCAATGGAGCTCGTGGTGAACGCGGGCGTTGGATCAACCTCAATGTTGCAACGCAAACTCAAAGTGGGCTTTGCCCGTGCCGGACGTCTCATGGATCTTTTAGAAGAGCGTGGGGTCGTGGGCCCAGGTGAAGGTTCCAAGGCTCGTGCAGTACTCATGTCAATAGAGGAATTTGAACTCCTCCAACAAAACGATTAGCACAGCGTCGGTAAGGTACTCCCGTGGCATCTCAGTTTTATATTGAAACTCTCGGCTGCCCGAAAAACGAAGTTGACTCTGAAAAAATCATGGGTCTCCTCATTTCTGAGGGCAACACGCAAACCGACGATGTGTCGCAGGCCGATGTTGTTGTTGTCAATACGTGTGCATTCATTGAAGAAGCGCGTCGCGAAAGTATCGACACCATCTTGAATCTTTCCGACCAACGTAAAGAGGGTTCACGGCTAGTAGTTACTGGTTGCATGGCAGAGCGCTATGGCGATGAACTTGCTGCAGAGCTTCCTGAGGTCGACCAGGTAGCCGGCTTCGGCGTATCGGTCACCCTTGGTCGTAAGCCCGTTGCACTCGGCGCAACCGCTGTGCCCACCTTCGACTTGTTGAACTTGCCGCGGCCGAAGTCAACGTCTCCCTGGGCGTATCTCAAAATTGCCGAAGGTTGCGACCGCTCTTGTGGGTTCTGCGCCATCCCTTCATTCCGCGGCCCACAACGCAGTCGCGATATCTCTTCGCTGTTAACAGAAGTAGAACAACTGCAGGCTCGAGAAATTGTTCTGGTTGCTCAAGACCTCGCCAGCTACGGCAAAGATCGCCCCGACGAAATGGGCGCCGGATCCATTGTTCCTTTGGTCAACTCTGTTGCATCGTTGGTCGACCGTGTGCGGTTGCTCTACCTCTACCCAAGTGATTTGAGCGACGACCTTATCCATGCCATTTTGAATACGGGTGTTCCATACTTCGACTTGTCGCTTCAGCATGTGTCGAAACCGCTGTTACGCAAAATGCGTAGGTGGGGCGACGGCGACAGGTTCTTGCAGCGCATCGCCGATATTCGCAAGCTCAACCCCAAAGCAATTTTCCGCAGCAACTTCATTGTTGGCTACCCAGGTGAAACTGAAGCCGACCACGATGAAATGTTGCGCTTCATTGAAGAGGCACAACTCGACTGGTGCGGTTTCTTCACCTACAGCGCAGAAGACGGCACCTATGCGGTTGACCTACCCGACCAGGTTCCGAAAGAACTCATGTTGTTGCGCCATGGTGAACTCCAAGAGATGCAAGACGCCATTACTGCCAGCAAGCGTGATGACGAAATTGGCGAAGTGCATCGCGTGCTTGTCGATTCCCCGGGAGTTGGCCGAAGCCATCGTGAAGCGCCAGAAATTGATGGCATTGTGCAGATTCCAGAATCGTGCAAGGTCGGTACATTTGTCAACGTTCGTATTGTCGATGCCATTGGCCCCGACCTCGTGGCTGAACTCGTCACGCCGGACGAATAGAGTAGAAGCGCATGCCAGTCGACCCCAACGCCATCGCCACGTGGGCAAATGCTGTCACGGTGATGCGTATTTTGGTGTCACCCATTTTGTTTGCCGTGATCCCTTCCGATTCCAATGGCTCATGGGTGGCATGGACGATGTGGTTTGTTCTGTGTGCACATGTTTACTCTCGTGAGCCGCGGACTCTTTCCGCTGTTGCCTGTGGCCATCATCGCAACTCGTGAAGTGCTCATCAGTGTGTATCGCGTGGTCGCCGGCTCAAAGGGTGTGTCCATTCCAGCAAGCAAGCTGGCGAAGTGGAAAACCTTCGGACAGCAGTTTGCAGTTGCATGTGCTTTAGCGCCACTCACGGTGAACGATTTCGACTACACGTGGAAAATCTTGTTGTGGTTCTCGGTGCTTCTCACGCTCATTAGTGGCGCACAGTATGCGGTGCGTGCGTATCGTGGTCATCAATTCGATACCAATAGCGCTTCTTCTGCGGCATAAACATGCGTTGCGACGTTCTCGCTGTTGGTACTGAACTGCTCCTCGGCCAAATTGTCGATACCAACTCTTCTTGGATCGGCGAGCAACTCGCTGCACACGGCATTTCATCGCACTTGCAGGTAAAGGTGGGCGACAACATCGACCGCATTGTTATGGCATTGCGCGCGCGGTTAGAAGAAGCTGACGCCGTCATTATGTGCGGAGGTCTTGGGCCCACTCATGACGACCTCACGCGTGAAGCCATTGCACAGGTCATGGGTGTTGAGCTGGAATTTCACGACAGCATTGCTGAAGTGATTCGTGAACTCTTTGCCTCGCGTGGTCGCACCATGGCGCAGAACAATTTGCAACAAGCAATGGTGCCCAAAGGCGCAAGCATCATTCCTCAAACGCGGGGCACGGCTCCCGGGCTGATGTGCCCCGTGATTATGAATGGCAAAACAAAAATGGTGTATGCAGTGCCAGGTGTGCCACATGAAATGCACGACATGATGCACCGCGCCATTCTTCCCGACCTCGTTGCACGCAGCGGAGTGCAGGCAGTCATCGCAAGCAAAGTATTGAGAACCTGGGGCGAAAGCGAGAGCGGTCTCAACGAACGTTTGAACGGCATCATCGCAGAACTGGAAAACAACCCCGATGGGTCTTTGCCAACGCTTGCCTTTTTAGCGAGTGGTTGGGAAGGAATCAAAGTACGTCTCACCGCACGCGCCGCCACCAGTGAACAGGTAAGTCAGGTGTTGGCTACTTGGGAAGAGCGCGTGCGTGGCGTAGTAGGCGACATTGTCTTTGGAGTTGATACCGACACTATGGAGTCTGTTGTTCTGCAAACACTTCGTTCACATGGCCATACTTTGGCGGTTGCGGAATCTGTGACAGGTGGTTTAGTAACAGGCCGCCTCACCAACATCGCAGGCGCAAGTGATGTGCTGGTAGGCGGTGTGGTGTCGTATGCCTCTGAAGTGAAATACAACGTTCTTAATGTGCCTCGAGGCCCAGTGGTGAGTGGGGAAGCAGCCACCGCCATGGCACGAGGGGTTAAAGCGGCATTGCATTCGTCAGTTGGGCTCGCCCTCACCGGGGTCGCCGGGCCATCCGAGCAAGAAGATCAGCCTGTGGGAACGCTATGGGTTGGGGTGTGCCTTGCCGATGGAACCGAATATGCAGAGCACTTTCGTCTAGCAACCGCCCGCGACCAAATGCGCCAAATGTCGGTGATTACCGCACTCAATTATTTGCGGCGTCTCTACTTGTAGATTAAGGGTAATGCCCCCGTAGCTCAGTTGGATAGAGCAACGGACTTCTAATCCGCAGGTCGCATGTTCGATTCATGCCGGGGGCGCTAGATCGATGGAGGGGAATTCAATCGCGATGAAAGACATGCAGAATCACTTCCTGCTCGTTTTCTAATGCGGCATCTACGTGCTGTCTCAGCGCTTGTCGTTCTGGGTTTAGTTGGGTGTCTCGCTGGAATAAACCCTGTGGGTGGTGGGTCCAAGTCTGATGGAGTTATTCAGAATGCAAGAAAGTCATTGCCTTACGCCTCTGTGCTCAATGCCAAGTCGAAGGTCGCTCCTGCTTCGAGGGAAGTTGTCTTTCGCATTGATCTCCAAGCGGCGATTCCTTATATAGGTGCAAACAATTCTTATGATTTAGGGTTCACGGGCAAGGGAACCTATGTCGCCGTCATCGACACAGGGGTTGAAGTTGGGCACCCATTTTTAGCTGGCAAAGTTGCCATGGAAGCGTGTTTTTCAAGTGAGTGTCCAAATGGAGAAACTGAAATGTATGGTCCTGGCGCGGCAACGCCGATGCATTGGCATGGAACCCATGTTGCTGGAATCATCGCAGGAGAAAATCAAGAATTTCATGGAATAGCTCCTGATACAAAAATCATTGCGATCAATATTTTTGACAAGAGTGGTGCCTCCCTAGATCAAAATGTTGTAAAAGCTTTGGCATACATCGTTTCGCTCACCAGCGATTACAACATTGCCGCGGTGAACATGTCGTTCGGGACACCACGAGCATTCACCGAAACGTGTGATGCATATCTTCCTGCTGTGACCGCAGAAATTCATAATCTCAGAATCAAAAATGTTGCCACGGTAATTTCATCTGGAAACAACTATTCCTTGGGGATGTCATCACCTGCATGTATCTCCGAAGCAGTGAGTGTTGCTGCTTCGCACATCACGCAGAATCTCATTACGGACTTTTCGAATTTCTCTGAGTTCACCACTCTGGCGGCACCAGGACAAGGAATCAATTCTTCAAAAATGTCTGGTACGTATGGAACGGCATCTGGTACATCAATGGCTGCGCCATTTGTTGCAGGAGCTTTTGCGGTGTACCGATCTAAATATGGCGTTCAATCGGTTGAAGATGTAGTAGCTGCTTTCCAAGAGACAGCGGTTCCAGCAACTCACAGTGTTACCGGGATTATTGCAAAGCGGATAGACCTCCATTCCTTGTTTGCATTGCCTGTTCCTCCGACCACCACGGCCGTCGTATCCACTTCGACTTCTTCAACAAGTACGACTGTTCTCACTGCAGATAGTTCTACAACAACAGTTTCTTCTGTCGTAGCTGCTCCGCGAACAGAAGAGATTTCTCCATCATCGACGAATGCTGTGAAAAATGAGCCCACTAGTTCCACGTCGAGCACTTCAACTTCAATCGTCGCAATGAGCAGCCCGCCGTTGAGCACCCATCAACTACCAACTATGCACAAAATATCAATTCGGGAAGTTGCAGCATTGGCTAATATCAATTTTGTTGGGTCTGTGAAGACCATCATTAAAGTGTTGCCCGTTTCTGCTCGGAATTGCAAAGTAGGTCGAACGACTTTGGTTGAGCTCAAAACGGGAATATGCAAAGTGTCAGTTACCGTAGTGAGGGCTAATGGCAGGACCTTTACGAAGACTGCGACCCATATTTTCGCCTAGTGCTGGGGTGCTTTTACGGTTTTTTGGTGTGCGCCCCATTCCATAGGGGCTTTTGGTCTCCTGTGCTCTATCCTTAGCGCCGTGACTGCAGAGGTAATTTTCAAAAAAGGCGACACGGTCATCTACCCACAGCACGGTGCTTGCATCGTCCATGGCATTAAGAAGATGAAGGCTTTTGGCTCAACCCAGGAGTACCTCATTTTGAAGACCGTTATCAATGAAATGACGCTTTCTGTGCCTACGTCAAGGGCCTCTGAAGTGGGCGTTCGCCCGCCGGTGTCTCCCGACGAACTTGAAGACCTGGTGTCGGTGCTTTCTAAAGCCGACCCGCGCGTGCCATCAAACTGGTCACGTCGATTCAAAAACCACCAGGAAAAATTGAAGAGTGGCGACGTCTACCAAGTGGCAGAAGTGGTGCGCAACCTTGCTGCACGTAACCGCGATGCATCGTTGTCGGCTGCAGAGCGCACCATGTACGACCGTGCCCGCATCAACCTCATCTCAGAAATTGCACCAGCTCTGAAGGTGTCAACCGACGATGCAGAAATTTTTCTCGACGAAGCGCTTGCAAAAGGGGTGTTGAAGCCTGCGAAAGTAGCGAAGAAGGCAGCAGCAAAAGCTGAGCCGAAAAAAGTTGAAGAAGACGACGACTTCTAAAAATCTTTAGCGCTGTATCTCTCGTACAGGTGCTGTGCCATCCCAATTGGTGTGAGCTTCGCGAATCATTTTGTAGAAGCCCAGTAGCCCTGCGCTTTCCTGGTACAGCTCCCAGTAATGACCGCGTTGCGCTACGTCGTCAATGAACACAAATGTTGTTGCACCTGCTTGTGCGCTTTGAGCCACAACTTTTCGAGCGGCGGCGGCTCGTTGTAATGCAATATCAAGATTCGGCACGATGCACGCCATGTGGTGCAGCCCGTAAGTGCCTGGGCTAAAGCGTTCGGTGACCGCAGTGAGGTTGGCATTGTGCTGACAAAAAAGTTCCACCATCACCGAACCCCACCACCCGTATGCAGACGTGTGGTCGAACGCTGAAGGTGTACCGCGGTGTGTCACGTTGGTGACGGGAATATGGCGATTGATGAAGAACGGACCCGCGCCGAAATGTTGTGCCCACTCAAGAGCCGCAGTTTCGGGGTCTTCCACCACGTAGGCAATTTGCACAACCGGGCCGAAGTCGGCGCCATGAAGTGGGTGAGAGGCGGGTGCAGAGTTCTGTGTCACCTTGTCAGCCTGCCAAACTAAGTGCCTATGGCACGTATCGGATTTGTTGGATTAGGCGTAATGGGATTCCCTATGGCAGGGCACTTGGTGAAAGCTGGGCAAGAAGTCACCGTGTTCAATCGCAATCCGGCGCGCGCCCAGGCGTGGACAGGAGCCTTTACGGGAAAATCTGTTGCCACCCCGCGAGAAGTGGGAGCTGCATGCGATGTGGTGATGTTATGCGTGGGTAACGACAACGACGTGCGCAGTGTGATGACGGGCGCAGATGGCGTGCTGGCGGGATTGGCTGCTGGGGGAATTGTGGTCGACCACACCACGACGTCGGCGGAACTTGCTCGTGAGATGGCGGCACTGTGCACAACGCACCAGGTGGGCTTTGTCGATGCGCCAGTTTCTGGTGGCCAGGCAGGTGCGGAAAATGGCGTGTTGAGCGTGATGTGCGGCGCCAACGACGTAGCTGTGTACAACACTGCTCGCGAAGTAGTGATGGCGTATGCAAAAGCATGTGAACGACTCGGTGATGCTGGTTCTGGGCAGCTCGCCAAGATGGTGAATCAAATTTGCATTGCAGGAATGGTGCAAGCTCTTTCTGAAGGAATCAACTTTGCTCAAGCTGCTGGGCTCGATGTTGAGCAACTGGTGTCGGTGATCTCTCAAGGCGCCGCGAGCTCTTGGCAAATGGTGAATAGGTCTTCAACGATGGCACGTAATGAATTCGACTTTGGTTTTGCTGTCGAGTGGATGCGTAAAGACTTAGGTTTTTGCATCGATGAAGCGCAACGCAATGGGGCGTCACTTCCCGTTACTACTCTCGTTGATTCGTATTACGCCGAGGTGGAAGCTCGTGGTGGAAAGCGCTGGGATACCAGCAGTTTGATTTCGCTTCTACGGAAGTAATGCTGGTTCGGGAGCTTTCACGACGGGTAGCCCCGGGAAGATAACCCACTGAGCACCAGCGCTGCGTTCGGCAACTGCGGTTTGTGCGGCGTCGATGACTTGGTCGACAGTGAGGATGTCGAAACCTGTTTCGCGAATGAGAGCTTGTGATTCGGCATTCACCAATGGCGTGTCGACAAAGAATGGGCAGATGGCACTTAGGCACACATTGTGTTCAATGAGCGTTGGTGCTAACGACTTCACAAAGCCCAGCACTGCATGTTTGGTGAGGCCATATATGGGGTCGGCTTGGATAGGGAAGAGCCCCGCCATAGATGCAGTAACCACAATGTCGCCACCGCCATTTTTTGCCATGGCATCGGCAAGGTGGGCGACGCCGAGCACGACTCCGTCGATATTGATGGAACTCACTCGACGAAAATTTGCAAGGTCGAATTCAAACACCGATTCAGCTGGTGTTGCAGCAAAAATATTTCCACCACTTGCCACACCAGCATTCAAAAACACAACATCAAAGGGCTTGTGCCGTGATGCAAGTTCTTTCCATTGTTTTTCGCTCGTGACATCGTGGTGTTGGTAAGTGGCACCGAGTTCTTGTGCGAGTGCAGCGCCGAGAGCATCATCGACATCGGTAATGAGGACGTCGTTGCCCATGTTGGCCCAGTGGCGTGCAATGCCGGCGCCAATTCCGCTAGCGCCCCCTGTAATGAGAATGCGATGTTGTGTCATGGGTTCCTCAGTTCTTTTGTTGAACAAATTCCATTGTTGTGGCGGCAAAAATATCGAGCAAGGTCGTGAGTTCTTTGTCGGTAATCACCAGTGGTGGGCAAAATGAATTGGTGTCGGCCGAAACTGCGCGGGTAATGGCGCCACGTTTCAACATGGCATCACGAACAGCAAAAGAATCGATGCCAGGTTGGTGCGCAGCGGCCCACACACCAACTGCCCCTCGAGCGTGATGAATAACTCCATCGCTCGCCAGCGACTGCAGTGTTGCCTCAAGTTGTTTACCAATATGTACGGCACGTTCAAGCAAGCCTTCACGCTCCATGATGTTGAGATTGCACAGTGCAGCAGCGCATGCGGTGGCGTGTCCTGAATAGGTGTAGCCGTGGCGCAATAGAAAAGCAGGGTCGGCTTCTAATGGTGCACAAACACTCGGGGCCATAATGACGCCACCAAGTGGTTGATACCCAGACGTCACTGCTTTAGCAAAAGTGAGAAGATCGGGGGTGACTCCGTAATACTGCGCGCCAAACCAAGTGCCGAGTCGCCCGAAGCCGGTAATCACCTCATCGAAAATCAGATATGCGCCGTGCTGGTCGCACAGTTTGCGCAGTTGTTGCAGGTAGCCCTCTTTCGGTGGAAACACGCCACCAGCACCCTGCAGTGGTTCGGTAATGACTGCAGCAAGACGATGTGCATTTTGCGACATGAGGAGCGACATCGCTTCAATGTCGTCGGGGTCAACTTGAACAACGTCGGCAAGAAGTGTTCCGTAGCCTTCGCGGTTCGGTGGAATTCCCTGTGCGCTCGTACCGCCGTAGTTGGTGCCGTGGTAACCGCGACCACGAGAAATAATGAGTGTGCGTTCTGGGTGACCTGCTTGAACATGCGCAAGTCGAGCGAGCTTCATTGCCGAGTCGACACTTTCCGAGCCGCTGTTGCAGAGAAAAACTCTGGCATCGGTGATGGGCGAGAGTGCGGCAATGCGTTCACAGAGTTCTTCGGCCACTTTTGTGGTGAAAGGGTCAAAAGCAGAGTAGGCCTCGATGGTGGAGACCTGAGCGGAGATGGCAGCGGCCATTTCTGCACGGCCGTGACCAATGGCGCAATACCACAGGCTCGCCATGCCGTCGATGTATTCATTTCCCGCAGTGTCGTAAATGCGGGCCCCGTCGCCACGTGCAACCTCAATGAAATCGGTACGGGTGGGTTTGGCGAAAGGATGCAGAAAACGTGGGTACGGGGAAGCCATCTCTAGATGGTAGATCGCCTAGGCTGTCTAGCAATGAAGGGCCTCATTCTTTCCGGTGGTGCTGGCACGCGTTTGCGGCCAATCACCCACACCAGCGCCAAGCAATTGGTGCCTATTGCCAATAAACCCATCCTTTTCTACGGCATTGAAGCCATGGCAGAAGCGGGAATTTCTGAAATTGGCATCATTACCGGCGACACCGGGGCTGAAATCCGTGCCGCCGTTGGTGATGGCTCCCAATTCGGGGTGAAGGTCACCTACATCCCACAAGACGCACCTTTGGGTCTTGCTCATTGTGTGCTCATTGCCCAAGACTTCCTTGGCGACGATGACTTCGTGATGTACCTCGGCGACAACATGTTGCAGCAAGGTTTGTCGAGTTTTGTGCAGCGATTTGAAAATGCTCGTGCTGCTGGCGGTGCCGATGCGCCGAGCGCGCAAATTCTTTTGTGTGAAGTGGAAGACCCACGCCACTTTGGTGTGGCTGAAGTCGATGCTTCGGGCGAAGTAGTGCGTTTGGTGGAAAAGCCATCGAACCCTCCTTCCAACTTGGCACTCGTTGGCGTTTATCTGTTCGATAAAACCGTCAACCTTGCGGTGCGCAGCATTGCGCCGTCGCCACGTGGTGAGTTGGAAATTACCGATGCCATTCAGTGGTTGGTCGACAATAAGCATCGCGTCACTCATGAAGTATTGAAGGGCTGGTGGATCGACACCGGCAAGAAAGACCCACTTCTCGAGTGCAACCGTCTCGTGCTTGAAGTGCTGCAATCAAAGAGCGAGGGCAATGTCGACGCCAGTTCACAAATTGAAGGTCGTGTGGTTATTGAAAAGGGTGCAATTATTGAAAACTCACGCATTCGTGGCCCAGTTGTCATTGGCTCCGATTCCGTAGTGCGTAATAGCTACATCGGGCCCTACACCTCGGTGGGAAATAAGTGCACGGTGTCCAATTCTGAAATTGAACACTCGGTGTTGCTCGACGGCAGTTCCATTGCCGATATCAATCGCATGTCCGACTCATTGGTTGGACGTAATGTGGTGGTCAAGAAATCGCATCAGCGTCCGTCTGCGCTTCGCCTCATGTTGGGTGACGACAGCACGGTCGAAGTCGAATAGTTCTCGAAAGGAACAACGTGGCAATCATTACCCCTTCCGACGTCATTGCTGGCGTGCACATTGTGGAGCCCGCCATGCATGGCGATGAGCGAGGTTTTTTCATTGAGACCTATCGCCGCGAATGGTTTCCGCAGGGTCGCGAAATGATTCAAGCAAACCGTGGCGACCGCCAAGCTGGTTGCCTTGTTGGTTTGCACTATCACTTGCATCAAGCCGACTACTGGTACGTGCCGTTTGGCAAATGCCGTGTGGTGTTGCACGACCTCAGGCAGGGTTCACCCACCGATGGCAAAACACAGGTCATCGACCTTGGCGAGCGCGCCGATGGTACGCACGACCACCGCGGTATTTTCATTCCGCCAGGCGTGGCGCATGGTTTTTCGGCGTTGTCGAAAATGACCATTACGTATCTTGTTGATGGTTATTACAACCCTGCCGACGAACTGGGTGTGGCGTGGAACGATCCCGATGTTGGCGCCGATTGGGGAGTCACCAACCCCATCTTGTCGAACCGCGATCAGCAAAACCCTTTGCGTCGTGATATTTCCCCGCAGTGGCAGCCGCACATGGCTTTGCGCCCTTAATTCACTTTTTAGGTAGGTAGAAACATGAAGCAGTTCATCACCGGCGGAGCAGGTTTTATTGGTTCGAATTACGTGCGCTACATCTTGAACAACACCGACGATGAAGTCACCGTGTTCGATGCGCTCACCTATGCAGGCAACTTGTCCACGATGCGCGATGTGGAAAACAACTCGCGCTACAAGTTCGTTAAGGGAAATATCTGCGACGCGGCAGCAGTGGCCGATGCAATGAAGGGCCACGACGCTGTGGTGCACTTTGCAGCCGAGAGTCATGTCGATAGGTCGATTGATGGGTCTGAGGACTTCATTCATACCAACTGCTTTGGCACCAACACAGTCATCGACACTGCCCGCAAGTTAGACGTGAGCAGAGTGCTGCACATTGGTACCGACGAGGTCTACGGCTCAGTCGAAGTAGGTTCATCGCTTGAAACCGATCCGCTTGAACCCCGCTCGCCGTATTCGGCTTCTAAAGCTGGATCCGACCTCATCGCGCTCGCGTATCACCACACGCACGGAACTCCAGTTGTGGTCACGCGTTGCACAAATAACTTTGGGCCATACCAATACCCAGAAAAAGCGATTCCGCTGTTCACTACCAACTTGCTTGATGGCAAGAAAATTCCGCTGTATGGCGATGGCTTAAATGAGCGCGATTGGCTGTTTGTTGATGATCATTGCTCTGGTGTGTATTTGGTGCTTACCAAAGGAACGCTTGGAGAGATCTACAACATCGGCGCCGGTAACGAAACGCCAAACCGAGTGCTGGTAAATAAACTGTTAGAAGCTTTTGGTGTGGGTGAAGAAATGGTGCAGTACGTGGAAGACCGCAAAGGTCACGACCGTCGCTATTCCGTCAACATCGACAAAATCACCAAGTTGGGTTGGAAAAAAGAACGCACTCTCGATGAAGCACTTGCCGAAACTGTGCAGTGGTATCGCGACAACCGTTGGTGGTGGGAGCCATTAAAGGGCAAGAAGTAATTTTCAAATGAAAGTGCTTGTTACTGGCGCAGCCGGACAATTGGGTACCGAGCTCGTTGCAGTTTTTGAACGCGGTGGTCATGAAGTAGTGGGTACCACGCACGCCACGCTTGATATTTCACAGCCATCGGCAGTGGCAGAGTGTGTTGCTGCGGTGAAGCCAAACTTCATTGTTCATGCTGCGGCATGGACCGCGGTTGATGCCTGTGAGTCAGATGCGGAAAAGGCATTTGCGGTGAACGGAACTGCAACAGCTTCCCTGGTGAGTGCTGCTGAAAAAGTAGGGGCGCGGGTTGCCTATGTGAGCACCGACTATGTGTTTGACGGAAGTAAAAAGTCTCCTTATGTGGAAACAGATGCAGTGAACCCACAATCGGTCTATGGGGCTTCAAAGTTGGCAGGCGAGCAAGCGCTGCGCGATATCGACCTCACTGTTCGCATTTCATGGGTGTGTGGTTTTCATGGCGCCAATATGGTGAAAACAATTTTGCGTATTGCGGCTGCACAGCCTGAACTCACCTTTGTGAATGATCAGGTGGGGCACCCCACGTTTGCCGACGATGCGGCGGAAATGATTGCCACTTTGGTAGAGCATGAACAACAGGGAATTTTCCACGTCACAAACCAAGGAGCGGTGAGTTGGCATGAGTTTGCACAAGAAGTACTGCGTGCAGCTGGGCTCGACCCATCACGTGTATTGCCTGTTGCCACAGCAGACCTACAGCCACCGCGTCCGGCGCCACGACCAGCGAATTCAATTCTTGAAAATGCAGCGCTCGCGCAAGCAGGCTTTACCTTGCTCGATGATTTTCGTATTCCGTTAGCACGCCTTGTGCAGCGTTTAGCAAATTAACGAAAGAAGTTAAATGCGCGGAATAGGAACAGTGACGAATGTACTCACCATTGTGGGAGGCACCTTGCTCGGGCTCATCGTGGGTCGCTATATCTCGGAGCGGTGTTTCCACTCGTGAGTGTTGTACTGGGCGGAATTATTGGCGAGTCGTTGCGCATTGAAGACCATTTTGAATCGTTAGGTAACTGGGTGCGACGCAAAGTGGAAGTGAAAACTCAAACAGGTTGGTTGTCGCGAACTTCGCTGACAACTTTGCACCCACGCTTCGTTGAAGGGTTTGTGACCGCAACACTGCTGTTCTCTATTGGCCCCATGTCGATCTTGGGCTCCATTGACGATGGCTTGGGCAGGGGAGCGCAAATACTCATTGTGAAGGCGGCACTCGACGGACTCGTGTCTATTCTCTTTGCGGCAACTATGGGTTGGGGAGTTGCTATTAGTGCAGTCATTGTGGGGATATATCAAGGCCTGATGACACTAGGTGCCTCAGGCCTTGATGCAATTCTGACTGATCGTATGGTGCACGAGATGAGTGCAACAGGCGGAATCATGATTTTGGGTATTGCGCTTCGGTTTATGGAAGTGAAACCTATTCGCGTAGGAAGCTTGCTTCCTGGGCTTTTTGTTGCGCCGGTATTAGTAGCGCTTTTTGCCCGCTGACGCACCGTAAGGCTTGCGACCAGCTGCTGGGCGACCCGACTCACCATCACGTGCACCGCGGAAACCACCTTCACGTGGTCCACCTGTGCGTGGTGCGCCTGAACGAGGAGCTGCTCCGTCACGTGCACCGCGGTAGCCGCCAGCTGAAGAGCGTGGTGCTCCATCGCGTGGGCCTGCTGTGCGTGGGCCACGGTCGCGGAATCCACCTTCACGTGGTGCTCCATCGCGTGGGCCTGCTGAACGAGGTCCGCGGTCACGGAATCCACCTTCGCGTGGTGCGCCATCACGTGGGCCTGCTGTGCGAGGTCCACGGTCGCGGAATCCACCTTCACGAGGTGCTGATGAACGCTCTGAAGTGCGTGGGCCACGGTCACGGAATCCACCGTCACGGAATCCACCTTCGCGTGGTGCGCCTTCACGTGGGCCTGAGCTACGTGGGGTGAAAGTGCGCTCTGGGCGAGGACCATCGTTGCGCTCAGTGCGCTCTGCACGTGGTGCATCGGAACGATCAGAAAAACGAGGAGCACGATCACGATCGCCACCGCGTGAGCCGCCATCACGACGTCCACCGCGTGAACCACCATCACGACGTCCGCCGCCTCCGCCATCACGACGTCCACCACCACGTGGTGAGTCGAGGCGCTCTTCATGCAACACAATGCTGCTTGATTCGCGGAATACACGCTCGCCAGGGGCGAGCTCAGCAAGGAAGTCGTCTTCTGGTGTGACGCGAGTTGTGGTGGGCTCAATGCCTGCGCTCTTGGTGAGTGCACGCACATTGCGACGCTGGTTGTCGGTCATGAGGGTAATAACTGTGCCAGTTGCGCCGGCACGTGCGGTACGGCCAGAGCGGTGCAAGTACGCCTTGTGCTCTTCTGGTGGATCAGCGTGAATGACCAAAGCAATATCGTCAACGTGAATACCACGAGCGGCAATGTCTGTAGCTACCAAAGTGTCGGCGCGACCAGACGAAAATGCCGACAAGTTACGCGCGCGAGCAGCTTGTGACAAGTTGCCGTGCAATTCAACGCTTGGAACGCCAGCTTTCATGAGCTGTTCTGCAAGGCGAGCGGCACCGTGCTTAGTACGAGTAAAGACGAGTGTCTTTCCAGGAGCTGCACAGAGGCTCTTCAGCACTCCAAAGCGGTCGTCGTTACGAATGTGCAACACATGGTGAGACATTGCATCTACTGGTGACTGCTCTGAGTCAACTTCGTGCGTTACTGGGTTATGCAAGTAGTTGCGTACCAAGCGGTCGATACCGCGGTCGAGAGTTGCCGAGAACAACAAACGCTGTGAATCTTCAGGTGTCTGGCGCAGAATTTCTTCAACGTGCTGCAAGAACCCAAGCTCAGCCATGTGGTCGGCTTCGTCGAGAACGGTTACTTCAACTTCAGAAAAGTTGATGTTGCGTGAATTCAAATGGTCAACCAAGCGACCTGGGCAAGCAACAACAATGTCTACGCCTTTGCGCAAAGCAGTGAGTTGTCCGCCGTAGCCAACGCCACCGTAAATGGTGGTGGTGAACATGCCAAGAGCCTTTGCCAACGGCATGATGACCTCATTGACCTGGTTCGCAAGTTCGCGAGTAGGCACCAAAATGAGGGCACGAGGCTTGTTGGGCTGGCGGCGGCGGTTGCTTTCGGCCAAACGGGTGAGGAGGGGCAAAGTGAACGACAGGGTCTTTCCAGAACCGGTACGGCCACGACCAAGTACGTCACGGCCGGCGATTGCGTCGGGGATTGTGGCTACCTGAATAGGGAACGGGGTCGTAATGCCTGCATGGTTGAGGTATTCGACTAATGCTGAATGAAGCCCAAGTTGGGCAAAGGAAATAGAGGCGTTCGACGCCATGGGGGGTCTCCGAGGGACTAGGCCACGGACGCCGGAATGCACCCATGGAACCGCAGAACAACTGCGACGGGAAACAGGATAGCGCCCATGGTACGGATTTGCACGGCAATGTTCATTTCCTGTATGAGAGTGCAATTTCTGATCCGTAATAAATGTCGAGAACCTGACAGAATAAAGACATGGTGCGTCAGGCGCCATCGCGATGCGTGGAATAAACAAGAGGAGTTTCCAGATGGTGCATGTACCTACACGAGGATCTTTGCCAGCACGACTTGGCCCGCAAATCGACAACGTGCCCGACTACGGCCCTACCACAATGAGCCGTAACCCGTATACCGACCCAGTGCAATATGAACTCGAGCGTGAGCATGTACTTGCCAAACATTGGATTCTTGCTGGTCGTTCAGAGCAAGTAGTTGCACCTGGCGATTGGATTTCTTTTGAAGGCCATGGTGAGACAATCGTCATCACGCGTCAACCAGATGGTTCGCTTGCTGCATTTCACAACGTGTGTCAGCACCGCGGCCCTGCCATTGTGACCGACCTCTCAGGTTGTGGTGCTCGTCGCTTTACTTGCCCGTATCACGGCTGGGTATACGACACCACCGGCAAGCTCGTTGGAGTGCCCGAGCGTGAAGACTTTTCTGACGAGCATCTAAAAGATGTTCGCGCTAAGCAAGTTGCTGCTGGTGAATGGGGCGGTTGGGTCTGGATCAACCTTCTCGGACCAGACGATGCTCCTTCGCTCATCGAGTCCATTGGGCCAGAAATTTCCTCCGACCTTGGTGCCTACAAGATGGAAGACATGATCTTGTACGAAGTAGTGGAGTGGGATGTTCCCGTGAGCTACAAGGCAATCGTCGACGGCTTTAACGAGATCTATCACGTTGCACAATTGCATCACTCACCACCAGAGTTCGTGAAGGCATGCCGTAAGGCCTCATTCCACTTCGTGGGCGATAACTACATGTGCTTTGTTCCTCGTCCGGAAAACATGGACAAGTGGGATGAATCGTACGACCACCACAAAAATGCTATTTGTCACTACACCGTCTTCCCGAACACAGTGTTCAACTGCAACCCAGAGCACATACAAGTGTTCAACCCCATCCCTCTCGGTGTCGACCACACACGCTTTTTGTGCTGGCAGCTCATCTACCCAGGTGACATGAACGACCCTGAATACGCTGCTTACTTCACGAAGATGCAAAAGCATTGGGATGGTCTCAAAGTTGTTGTAGGCGAAGACATTGCGATCTACGACCAACTTGCCCGTACCAAGAAGTCAAGTGGTTACACAGAGCACATTTTGTCGGAGCGTGAATGCAAAATTCACCGCTACCACGAAACAATGGCACTCAAAATTCGCGGAAAAGGCTGAGTTTTACAGGCCTAAAAGCTCACGCGCTTCAGCAATTGCTGCGGCGTGATCAGTGACGTGAATAACCTTCATGCCTACTTTGCGGGCTGCTTCTGCCATTGGTAAAAAATCATCAAGGTAGACAATTTCTTCGGGTGCAAAATTTAGTTGCTGGGCTGCAGACAAGTAAATAGAGGCATTGGGTTTGCGCAAGCCCACGTCGCAGGAATACAACACCACGTCAAAAAGGTCGTGGGAGGGTGTGAAGTCTTCCCACCACGGCAGCCATTCGCTAATGACGTTTGAAATAATTCCGGTAGCGAACTTGGCATTGCGTACTTCTTGAACAAAGTCGTGCATCACTTGAGCAGGTTCAAGTTTGGCCATAATGAAATGCTCTGAAGCTGGGTGTAGCACTTTGCGAATTTCGGTTCCCATATCGCCCATGATGCTCACAAAGTGGTCCATGGAAATTTCACCACGCTCTAACTGGTGGCCCGGGTTGTCGGTGTCACCTTCAGAGATGAACATCTCCATGAAGATGGGGCCAAGTTTCTCGAGGTCGATTCCCGCGGCAATTGCGCCTTGAGGCATGACGGTGCTCATGGAATGCGTGAGCACTCCGCCGACGTCGAAGCACACTGCTTTATAGGTGGAGGTCATGAAACGCCTTATCCGATTTTTTCAAGAAGGATGAGCGGTATCTCACGTTGAGTACGCGACTGATAGCCACCATAGTTTTTGTATCTTTCAACAATTTGTGGCCACATTTCATTTCGCTCTTCGGCAGTGGCAATACGTGCTCGGCGTTGGTGCTTGGTTTCGTCTTGGGTTGCCACTTCAACGAGTGGTTCGTCGCGCAAATTGAGGAACCATGCTGGATGGTGGTCGTCTCCACCACGTGAAGCAACAATGACCATTGTGGAATCGAGTTGCAGCGGGGAAGTGAGCATGACTTCGCGCTTCTCTCCACTTTTGCGACCCACCGTGGTGAGTTTCAAGACGGGCATGTTGCCGGCGTTCCAGCCTTTACGTCCACCGCTTACTTTCAAAATGGTGCGGTGAATGTTGTTCATTGATTTTAAGACAAAGTCGCTCGGCATGGGGTCTACGGTACTTGCTACTCCCAGTCACCTTTGCGACGCTGATCTTTTTTCTCACTCTCACGTTTCTTACTCGTGAGGCGACGCTCAATGGCCCCGCGTGATGGACGTGACGGGCGACGCGGTGGAGCAGGAGGGGCTGCTGCAGTATCGATCATGTCGGTTGCTTGCGCAATACAGAGCTGTCGGTTGCGCCATTGACTACGGCTGGTTTGTTGCGTGACGCGAATGGTTTCGGGGTAAACGCTGAGTAAACGGGTTACTGCTGCTCGGGGCCCCGTAATGAGAGGTGTGGAAATGGTGAGCGATGCCTTGCTGGAGGTTTTGTTCACATTTTGGCCGCCGGCTCCGGCAGATCGAGCAAAGGTCCAGGAAAGGGCTGGTTCGGGGATGCAGAGTCCGCGTGGGGTGCGAATGTTGCCGTCCGAGTCCATGTCTCATTATGTCTGTTGGGTACTCTTACAACAGATCATTCATATAGGGGTAAGGGGCACATATGACGAACACTGCACGTAACGAGGTTTCTACAACCCGTACAGGAATCAACATTTTTATTGGCGAAGGCGCAGCACCAGTTGTTTCCGATACGTGGGGTGTGGGCGGCTGGAACATTCAATTCGTTCGTCTCGATGCCGGCCAAAGTTTTGCCCTGAATCATTCTGCGGGTGCTGTTCACATCAAGGTGGTCACGGGTCGCCTCGTCAACATCAATCGTGGGGCGTACGCCGAAGACAAAGTGGTGCGTAATACCAAGGTAACTGAGGCAGAAGTAGTCGCTGGCCCAGATGGCGCGGTGTTCACCATTTTCACAGGAACTTCGCAAGTGCCCAACAAAGTGACTTCAATGAGTCAGCTTGCCTATAGCGGCCCTCTTGCCGAGCAATTGTCGTGGATCACGTTTGAAGAGCGCTATCACGATGTCATTCCTTTCTTCGACGGCCTCGATTGCTATTTGTCGCCAGGCTTCCACTTGCTCGACTCCGATGGCGAAGAGATCACCTACATGTTCGTATGGACAGCAGGCAAGGGCGTCGACTTGTCGACCCACAACCATGGCCACGACCCAGCACCAACACGTCCGGCGTTTGCTGAAGTGCACTGGGTGTTGCAAAACGGCACCGGTAATGGCGGCATGTATGAAACATCGAAGCCAGGAGCCCCCGACCGTGCGCGTACGCCATTGCAACAAGGTGACGAGCACGGACCATTCTTTATGTGGGACAAGAAAACGAGCCGTCCGATATTGCGTGAAAACGGTGCAGTGGAATACCCATGGCACGGTTGGCAAGGTGGCACCGACACAGAAGCAGGGCAGTCGTACGACGTCGTAGCTGCTTTTGAAATTACTGCGCCGTACGCAATTATCGCGCCGTAACTGTGTCGAACTCATCGGCAACATCAGCGTTGCGTTTCGGGTGGCTTTCACCTGTCATCGGCAATAGGTGGAGCGACCATCAACCCATCGTTGTTTTTCAAGAGAAGAATATCTTGCCTACTGCGTTGCCGTATTTTGATTCGCTGTGGATTGCCGATCATTTCTATGGCATGGATACGCACACCGACCCATTTATGGAAGCCTGGACAACGCTCACGTGGTTGGCGGCGAAGTTTCCCGATGTGATGCTGTGTCACCATGTGTTGGGTCAGGGTTATCGTAACCCAGCGCTCACCGCAAAGATGGCAGCCACCTTGCAGGTGTTGTCGGGCAACCGATTCATTTTGGGAATTGGTGCAGGCTGGCGTGAAGAGGAGTACCGCGCTTATGGCTACGAATTTCCTCGCCCCGCAGTGCGCTTTCAAGAACTCGAAGAACTCGTACATATTTGCCGCTTAATGTGGACGCAGGAGGCTCCAAGTTTCGCGGGTCGGCACTACAGCATTCAACGTGCTGCGGCTCCGCCTTTGCCTGAAGTGGTTCCACCCGTATGTATTGGTGCATTCGGCGAGCAAATTGGTTTGCCGCTTGCGGGCCGCATTGCCGACATATGGAACTCTCCCATATTTGGCAGCGACGAAAAGTGGTTGAGAAAACGTGACATCGTTTTTGCCGCTGCTGTGAAGGCTGGGCGCGAAACAAATGCAGTTGAAGTGTCGCTCACCGTCGAGCGCGCATTGCCTAATTCTGGCGCTGAATCACAACAACTGCTTGATGAGTTATCTCATCTCGCCGAACTGGGAGTGCAGCACTTTGTCATGGACTTTGGGCACCCGCAAAGCACCGAGCCAGTTCTGCGCTTTGTGGAAGAAGTGATGGCGCCTCTGCGGCGTGGTTAAAGCAGTATTTTTGCTGGAGTAAAGTTTCGTTATGGCCGGACTCGCGCACGAAATTGACCCACGAGAATTTGATTCCCCAGAGTTTCAAAGTAATCCATTTCCGTTATATCAACGACTCCGCGATCACCATCCTCTCTTTCGCGATCGGTTTCACAATCGATGGATCATCAGTCGCTATGACGACGTCAATGCAGCCTTTCAAGATAACGAGAGTTTCGACAGAGCCATGTATCAACCCGATGGCCCTTACGTGTTTGGTTCATCCCACGTATTTGGTCCGAACATCTTGGAATATGGCAATAGCGACCGTCACCGGTGGTTGCGCAACGTAGTTGCCGGTCAGTTCGTAGGACAGGGTCTTGTTTCTTTCATTCCTTTTGTGGAGCAAATTGCTGGCGAACTTGTTGAACGCTGTTCTGCTGATGGGGAAGTGGAACTAGTCAGTCAGTTTTCCAATCAATTTCCCATCCGTGTGATCTCAAATATTCTTGGTCTTCCACGTGCCGATGAAGAGAAATTTGTGGTGTGGTACCAAGCTCTCATTGCCGGCTTGGGTTTCGGGGGCGAACACTTAGCTCGCGGCATTGCGGCGCGTAACGAGATGTGGCAGTACCTGGAACCGCTGGTGGCAGAGCGTCTTGCTCATCCCAAAGACGACCTTCTCTCAAAACTCTGTTTGGCAGAACTCGATGGTGTCCGTATGAACATGGACGAAGTAAAGGGTTTCATTGCGCTACTTCTTGCTGCAGGCGGCGACACAACCGACAAAGCAATTGCCAATATGTGGTATCACATGCTGTACACGCGGCCCGATCAATTTGAAGACGTGAAGAAGAATCCTGAACTGTGGGACAACGTGTTTTCAGAAATGATGCGTTTCGACCCTGTGGTGCATGTTCAGTCACGTTTCACCACACGTGAAGTGCAAATGCATGGTCGGGTGATTCCGGAACGCGCTCAGGTGATCCTTTCTCTTGGCGCGGGCAATCGCGATGAACGAGTTTTCAAGAACCCCGATGTATTCGATATTCATCGTGACGACCTGCATATGGGTCGCGAAAACCGCTCCGCTCGCTACAAGTCACAAAAGCCAGGGCACCTTGGCTTTGGCGTGGGTCAGCACTTCTGCATGGGTTATGCAATGGCTCGCCAAGAAGCGGTCATCGCATGCATGCGCATGATGGAAGTGATGAAGAACCCGCGTCCTAAATTCACGACGCATGAAGGTATTACATCGCCAAATATCGACTCGGGTGGGTTCAGGTCGCCACGCGAACTTTGGATTCAGTTCGATAAATAGGAACATGATGAAAGTAGTGATCGATAAAGAGCGTTGCATGATGGCCGGTGAGTGCTGTTACAACCACCCATGGTTGTTTGCCTTCGGCGATGATGATTATCCGGTTGTTCAAGCGGTAGAGATCACCTCAGAACAGCAACGAAAAGAAGCTCGTCAATCGGTGCAAGTGTGTCCGAGTGGAGCAATCTCTGTCATTGAATAGCCCCTACTAGAGTAGGAGTATGAAGATCTTGCGTGCTATTCAAAGTTCTGCGCGCTGGTTGACGGCTCATTTATTGGCGTTGTCATTCATTTCGAGTTGTGTATTTATGCTGTGGGTTTTTGCGAACAAGGTTCCTCCCACTACTGTCGAAGTATTGGCGGGAGTAAAGGGCGCATACTTTGAAACTGCATCTCAGCAAATCGAAAGTTTTATCAAAAAAGATGGTTTTTCCATCAATATCTCGAATACAGATAATTCGAGTGACATTGTCAATCAGATCATTGATCCGAAGACTAAGACAGAAGCGGGTTTTGTAGCTCAAGATCTCAGAGGGCTTGATTTATCAACTGTTGAGTCGTATGGGGTTGTAGCTGTGCGAGGGATGATGCTTTTCGCCAAAGGCGTAGCGCAAGACTCCAACGTCATGTCGTTGGCTGGCAGACCAATAGTCATGTTGCCTGAAACCTCGGCATCGTCTCAGGTGTGCATGAGCGTGTTGAATAAGTATTTCTCTGGAGCCAACAAGCCAAATTACGTATTTGCCCCCACATTGCCGGATGCAATTGATCGCTTTGTGCGCAGCACGGGTGAAGCGATCTGTATTTTCGACGATTATCGCAGTGAACCAATTCGTCGAGCAGCGTTAGCTTGGCAATCAGTTTCTCTATCTGTTCCTGATGCGCTTGCAATCGCACAAGATTCCGGGTGGCTAACAACAAAGAAAATACCTTCTGGTGCTTATTCAACGAATCCGCGACTGCCTCAAGACGAGTTGACAACCATTGGTCTCCCTATTCAATTCTTTGCAAAATCAGATCTGCACATTGCGGCCAAAGTGGCATTGAGTCGCGCCATCTTCACCGCCTTTTCCATGGACGATCGCATTGATGAGCGGACATACCCGTATTTTCCGAGTGGTGGTGTTCCCACTTCAGATCGAGCAGAGTCGATTTATGGAGGTGGATTGCCTTGGATGTATCGGTTGATGTCTTTCCGATTGGCGGCGATGTTTGACGCAGTCTTGACCGCTTATGGAGTGTGGCTCGCCTTGCTCTATTTCCTCACCAACTTGTACATGTTTGCCGGTTTTATTACGCCTGCTGATGCTTTTCAACGACGCCGAATGCGTTCAAATGAGCGATTCATCAAACATATGACAGAGAAAATTGCGGAAGGTGATGACATCAGCAAAAAGGATAAAAAGCAGCTTGAACGTCTTCGTTCAACATTGGGTCGCAGCATTGTGAATGAAACGCAAAACTTAGACAGCATTAACGCGATATTGAGCGAACGCGACAAGCACTCTTCGTCGGTATAGAGCAGTGGAGCGGGTGGCCGGAATCGAAATCACCCCTTTCGGCAGATGAAAAATAGGTCATACTGAAGAAATGCGTCGCATAGTGTGTCTCGTTATCAGTGTCAATGCGCTGACAGTGCGGCACAAGAGTTCAGTGCGATTTTGCCGGTTTGTGCAAGCAGTTCAGATGTGAACTGTGTGGTGAATCTTGGTGTGGTCGACGAGTCTGGCAATCAGACGGCTGCAGTGTTTTCAAGGTCGGTCCCAAGCAAGGGTCCAAGTGAGTTTGCGGCAGAATCTGCAGTTGATCTTCCTGCAGGACGCTCTGGACAATTGTGGGAGTTGCCGTCGGCTGCGCACGCTGCGGGTAATCAGTACTACACGCGAGTCAGAGTAACGGGCTCCCGAGATGCGGCAGGCAAGTTTGAGCACAACTCTTTAGATGTCGGCCTCTTCGCCACGAAGGCGTCTGAGGTGTCGTCACCGTCGAGATCTCTGGTAAGTCTGTCTCTGTTCCTGTGATTGCGACTGGAATGGATTGGGCTCTACTTCCCGAGTCGTTGAAAACTGTGTATGCCAGTGGATTGTGGCCTGGGTCGCGCGCAGAGGGTGGTAGTTCTACATCGCGCCAGGAGGTGCCGAAACTTGACCGACCAGTTGCAAATATTCTTTACCTACCTGCTTCCTCCGGAAAAGCAGTGATCGAAGAGCTTCAGGCATGGCTCCCCGTTGTCAACGATCAGGCGTCTGCCAATGTGTCGACGTGGGGTATGAGGTCACTGTCAGCGGCAGAAATGTCTGGTGCGTCGGAGTGCATTAAGAGTGAGCCTGGTGTTGCGGGTATCGTCACGACGAACGCAACTGCTTACTCGGCAGGGCCACCTCAATTTGTGGAAAAAACAGGCACCCTTGATTACAAGGTCGCTGGTCCACACCTCTCCTCGGGCGGAGGAGTTTTTAGTGGTGACTACAACCTGATGATGAAGTCAAGTGTTGCCAGATGCATTTACGGTTTCACCAGCGACCCAGTTTCAATGTCTCTATCGGTGGTCGACACTGGCGGAGAATCTCAGGCGGTGGAGACGGCCGTTTCAGAGAGCGACGGCTGGATGAAGTTGTCTGCCAGTGGGTTCACGCACTCATCGCCAACGATTCGGGCAAAATTGACACAGGTCTCGACAACAGTGGCAGGAGCATCCAGGGTGAAAGTCGGTAGGTCCATCACCGCTAATGCACTGGCATCCTCCGCCAAATTGCCGATCACCAAAAAGAGTCGAGCCACACTTTCCGTGCCGAAAAGCAACGCAAAAGTGTGCGCAGTGAGGGGTGCAGCACTGATTGGTAGAGCAAAGGGAACCTGTCGAGTGACTGTCTCCGTTGTAACTGAAGGTAAACAAAAGTCGAAGACACTCTCCATCAAGATTGTCTGAGAACTTCGGCGTCGTTGCATCGTTAGGCGAGCAACTAGTGGAGATGAGTTGGAGCGGGTGACGGGAATCGAACCCGCATAGCCAGCTTGGAAGGCTGGAACTCTAGCCATTGAGCTACACCCGCGTGTAGTGAGCCCTTATCTTACAGTCGGACTTACTCTTGACCACCTCCAGAACGGCGAGCACGAACAATGAGGGCAACAAGACCGAGGCCAACAACGGCCACCACGGCGTATTGGAGATAATCGCCCCATTTGCCTGCCTTTTCCCACTGATCGCCAAGAGCCCATCCGATTGCCACCCAGACCAAGTTCCAGATGAGAGAACCGGCGGCGGTTAAAAGGGTGAATTTGCCAAGCGGCATTCGGTCACCACCAGCAGGTATGGATACCACCGAGCGAACAACCGGAATGAGCCGACCGAAAAACACCACGTAACTTCCGTGACGTTCAAACCACACGAAACCTTTGTGCACATCAGACTTCTTCAGGCCAACGAAGCGACCAATACCTGCGAGGAATCGTTCCATACGTTCATCGTCTAACAGTCGACCAACCCCGTACAGGAAGTACGCGCCAATCACAGATCCGATCGTTGCGGCAATGACAGCACTGACGTAGTCGAATTGGCCTTCGCTGACATTGAATCCGGCGAGAAGAAGAATGAGTTCAGAGGGGATGGGTGGAAACACATTTTCGAGCGCAACGAGAAATGCAACTCCAATTAATCCAATGGAGTCAATAACGTCTGTTGCCCAATTAATCACAAGTGAATACTAGTTGGCGAGAACTCTTGTCATTGTGCCACTCGCTCGTGTAGCGCATTGATTAGAGAATCTTGCGGAAAATCTTTGCTTTACGTGCGGTGTAAGGCGGGTAGGCAATGGAAGGATCAAGTTTGGTTCCGCGGCTCAGCACAGGCTTCATATGTTGGAACAGGCGAACCCCGGAGATGCCGTGGTAACCACCCATACCGCTTTCACCAACACCACCGAAGGGAAGATGCGGGCTCGTGAGATGCATGATGGTGCCATTCACTGTGACTCCACCAGCAGTGGTGCGCGACAAGACGTCGTCAATGACGGCTTGCTTTTCAGCAAACACATAGAGGGCAAGAGGATGATCGTGCGCAGTCACGTAGCGAATGGCCTCGTCGCTGTTGCTCACGGTGATGATGGGGAGTAACGGCCCAAAAATTTCTTCTTGCATGATGGGGGAGTCGAGTGACACGTCGGTGAGTACCGTGGGGGCAATGTATTTATCGGTCGCATTGCTTTCGCCGCCAATAACGGCAGTTCCACTTTTCATGAGCCCGGTGAGTCGTGAGAAATGTCGGTCACTCACGATCCGCGCGTAACTGTCGCTGGCGTGCGGGTCTGAACCGTAGAAATCGTTGAGCGCATTTCTGAGTTGTTCAATGAAGGGCTGTTCCACTGTTTTGTCAACAAGCACGTAGTCGGGAGCAACACAGGTTTGACCAGCATTGATGAACTTTCCCCAGGCAACGCGTCGAGCAGCAACTTTGACGTTGGCCGACGAGTCGACAATGACAGGGCTCTTCCCGCCAAGTTCAAGTGTGACCGGCGTGAGATTTTTTGCAGCAGCGGCCATAACGACGCGACCAACCGTGCCATTGCCTGTGTAGAAAATGTGGTTGAAGTGTTGGTCTAAAAGTGC
>JAPKZV010000096.1 GCA_026393585.1 Actinomycetota bacterium | reverse complement strand
GCGTCGGTGGAGTACGCCTTTTCTTTACTGGCGCGGTAGGGCAACTTGCGCGTGGTGAGAAATTCACTCATTTCGCTGCGGCCACCAAGTTCGTTCACGAACGTGGGGTCGAGCCATGGCTTGTATATACGCAACGATGGGTTCACCATGAGCCCGTAGCGATAGAAACGCTCAATGTCATTTCCTTTATAAGTGGAACCATCACCCCAAATATCGACGTTGTCGCTTTGCATTGCGCGAACCAAAAGGGTGCCAGTTACTGCACGGCCAAGAGGAGTGGTGTTGAAATAAGTTTTGCCAGCAGTGGTGATATGAAACGCTCCACACTGCAGTGCAATGAGGCCTTCGCGAACAAGTTCTTCACGGCAGTCGATGAGGCGCGCAAGCTCGGCACCGTACTCTTTGGCGCGGTCAGGTATTTGGTCGAGCTCGGGTTCGTCGGGCTGGCCAAGATCTGCGGTATAGCAATAAGGCAGTGCACCTTTTTCACGCATCCATGCCACAGCAGCAGAGGTATCGAGTCCGCCAGAAAAAGCAATACCCACGCGTTCCCCGGCGGGGAGTTGCGTGAGGACTTTCGAGCGAGAGGCGGAGGAATCGTTACCGGACATGGCTCTTACCGTACCGAGTGAAAGCACCCGTAGCGATGTTATTAACGATTTCTGGGATGAGCTATTGCTTGTTCGCTACGGCTTCGCGATCCACTCAGATAGCCGCTTGTGGAAGTGACGTATTTTTGTCTCTTGATAGTTGGCCAAGGTGACCCCAGGCTTTTTCATGCTCTTCAGGCCCTTTTGTACCTTTGGCAAGTTGTACGTGTCTTGGTTAAAGACGCGAGCAAGCAAGCCGAGTTCAGGAGCTTCTGCCCAGTCGTCGTCGACACCGAGCCAATGAATGGGAACCGCTGGTGGTTTTGGCTGCGACTCGTCATATGGCTCGAGGTACATGCACTCCATCACCGACATGTCGTGGCGGTCTTCGTATGGGCGAAAGCGATAGCAGATGCGGTTGTAAGCGCCCCACGGGTGGAAGTTGGGAAACAGCGTGTAATAAATGCTGTCGCTTAATTCAGCATCGCTAATTTCATCTGCTTTATCACCAAGGACTTCTTTCAACATTGCGCGTCCACCATCACCTGCGGTGGAACGAGCTGTTGCCCCATCGGCGAGGGTGACAATTGGTGGTTCATCAAGCCTGCGGTCAGACATCGCATCGAACATTTCTTGTTCGGTGGGAGTCCACTTGATGTGCGGGCTCGGTGTTCCATTCGGGGTGATTGCACGCGAGTAGTTGTCTTTCCAGTCATACTGTGAATTCGCATCACCGATAGCAGCGAGCAATTGTGGGTGAGTTGCAACCACGTGGAATGCCTCACTAAAAGCGTCTTGCACTACTTTCCAGTTGCAAGGAAAAATGCGTGCAACATGAACGCTCTTGTAGCGCTTTTCTAGTGGCCACTTTTCGAAATGCCATCCGAAATCTCCGAGGAATGATTCAAATGACTCGCAGTTTGGGTCGAGGTTGATAAATACGAACCCGCCCCATGTAGCAACGTTTACTTCAGGGAGCCCCCACTCGGCTTTTTCAACATGAGGGAAGTCCCACTCGCAAGGAACTTGTTTGAGCGAACCATCGAGATTCCAGCAAAAGCCGTGAAAGGGGCATCGCAGTTCTTGTGCATTTCCGTCGAACTCACGCAGTTGTCGACCACGATGGAGGCAAGCGTTGTAATAGGTTTTGATCTGACTTTCCGAAGTGCGCACCACGAGCAAGGAGATATCGCAAATTTCATAGACCAGAGTGTCGCCTACTTCCGGAATGTCTTCTTCGCGGCATGCCATTTGCCAAACGCGCTTCCACATTTTTTCTTTTTCAATTTCATGGAATTCGCGACTCGTATAGCGCGACACAGGGATGTCTTCATCGCCGAGCCAGCCGCCACTTTGCCAACGCAATACCTCGGGTACAGGGCGTGAATCGCGTTCGTGAAGATCTTGATAGTTGAGGCCCGGTGAACGAGCAGAAGTTTTGTCGTTTGATGTGATGCTCATGTGTTTCCTTTGTCGTCAATGAGTGATTGTGCGCCTGCACGGGGATTCGAGGGAACTTGGCGACCAGCGATCCACACACAAATATGCGGGTCACATTGTTTGATGGCTCCGGTGATGTATCGGCCTTCACTGGTGAACTCGCCCGTGGCGCCATCTTTTTGCACAAGAACGGTGCCTGTGTCGGTGAGGTCGTAAAGAGCCCCTGATAATGGATGTTTGATCGTGCGCATGTGTAGCCCCCACCACTCTCAATTTTTAGTCAGACTAGTTCTATTTGAGGAGGGGCTTTACTGGGCTCTTGCGCTCGGGCGCTGCCCGATGCCGGCCATACAGGCCAAGCTGGCTGCAAGGGTGGCGATGGCCAACACGAGTGCGGGTATGGCTGACCCTGTTGTTTCGGAGAGGTCAAAACACGCACTCACAATATGAGCAATGCCAACAAGGATTGCCACAGGGAGGGCGAAACGTGATTGTTTGACGGCGAGCCCGATGACCGCAACGGCACTGAAGTAAATAAGTGCAATGGTGAAAAAGAGGTGGATGCCGTGGGCGTCGACCCACCACAAACGTTTCCCGGTGCGTTGGCTAGCCGCTGCGAGAAAGCCGATCGCCACGGCAAAAAGCCCCCATGTGAGAAAGAGAACGCGGTTCCATGTGCGAGACAGTGGTGTGCCGAAATACCGCACGAAGTCGCCATTTGCCATATGAACACGCTACTGCCACGAGATGAATGAGCGGTGTCGCGCATTGGGTCTACGCCACTAGCCTAAACAGCGCTATGAACACTGCACATTTCAAGAAACTCTCCATATTTTTCCCGATGTGGAATGAAGAGGAGTATCTCGAACGTGCTTTATCGGCTGGCCGGGAACTCTGTGATGTGCTTGTTGCCGATGGCGAAATTGAAACGTACGAACTCATCATCATCGACGATGCCTCTACCGATAGAACTCCGCAAATTGCCGATGCTGCTGCTGCAGCAGACCCCCGCGTCAAAGTGGTGCATCACCCAGTGAACCGCAAGCTGGGTGGCTCCATGAAGACGGGTTTCGCCACTGCAACTGGTGACCTTGTTCTGTATACCGATGCCGACCTTCCTTTTGACATGCTTGAAGTGCGTCGCGCAGTTCGTTTGATGCACTACTACGAAGCCGACGTGGTCAGCGCTTTTCGTTTCGATCGTACGGGCGAAGGATATATCCGCTCCGTCTACTCAACTTTCTATAACGGACTTGTGCGCGCCTTTTTCGGTGTCAAAATGCGCGACATCAACTTCGCGTTCAAACTGTGTCGTGGTTCTATATTTGAGAAAATTGAATTGAAAAGTGAAGGATCTTTCATTGATGCTGAGCTTGTCATTCGTGCAAAAAAGTCAGGCATGAATGTCATTCAATTTGGCGTCGATTATTTTCCGCGTACACGTGGTGTCTCTACGCTGAGTTCAATGTCGGTCATTCGCAAAATTGTGCGGGAAATGTTCACTTTGCGCAAAGAGCTTCGTGCAATCGATGCCGACTGATCAGTTCCCTTCAGATTTTGAGGCTGCGCCAAGCCATGTGCGTCGGTGGTGGCCAGCTGGTGTAGCCGCGGCATTGCTCGTTGGAGTCGTTGCCTTTGGAGCAACAAGCGATGGTGATAATGGCGACAGCAGTCCCACAACAACAATTGCAAGTGGTCCTACAACAACAGTTCCCACACTCACTCGTACTTTGAAGGCGGGTGTACAGGGCCCAGACGTTCGTCGGCTTCAACAACGGTTGAAAGACCTCGCCTTTGACCCCAACCTCATCGATGGCGATTTTGGCTACAACACCACGCAGTCGGTGTGGGCCTTTGAAAAACTGGTCTTGAAAACGCCGCGCAAAAAAGTAACAGGTTCCATCAAGCCAGAGTCGTGGCAATTGATGCAACAAGACAACCTCATTGTTCCGCGTCGCCCGCAGGCTCCTACCGAGTCACACGTTGAGATCTACCTTCCCGAGCAAGTGATGGTGGTGTTCAAAAAGGGCAAGCCCATTTTGGTCACACATATTTCCACGGGCACCGGAGAAGACTGGTGTGAAGAAGTAACTATTGACCCAGGCGAACAAGGTAACCCCGGCACCGAGCCACTGAAAAAAGGTGTCTGCGGAAAAGCAGTAACGCCTGGTGGGTTCTATTACTTCTACAACCGAAAGTCGGGAACGCGTCAAAGCAAACTTGGCACCATGTGGAACCCGGTGTATTTCAATGGTGGTATCGCAGTGCATCGTGCTGCACAGGTACCCCATGCACCTGCTTCTCACGGGTGTGTGCGGATCCCCATGCATGTGTCTGAGTATTTTCAAACACTCGTGGCTTACGGCGACCGCGTCTACGTGTTCGACGGTGTGAAAGAGCCAGAACAATACGGTGCACCGGTTCCTCCTGCCGACAAACCCGATCCGAACTACACCACCACCACCACAAGTTCAACATCAACAACGTCAACTGTTGTGAAAACAACAACCACTGTGAAGCAAAAAACCACTACCACGCTTCCAGCACCTGTGCCCACGGCAACAACGTCTACCGTTGCTCAAGTGCCAGCAAGTTCGCTGCCCTGAAATGTGAGGAATAATGGAACGAGTGCCCTACGACGAATTCTCATTATTTCATGAGAATATTGCTGAGTATTCTCTAGCGGCATCTGCTTTGTATTCACCACACTCCATGGCAGTCGATATTGCCGAGGTCATTGCGTTGCATGCTGCTTCGGCGAAAGTGGTGGTGGGAATGTCGCTGGGAGGTCTCACCTCGCTGGCTCTTGCTGGCCATGCACCACATTTGGTGCAAGAACTCGTACTTGTCGATATCACGCCAGGTGTGAATGGCGATAAGGCCAAGGCAATTCTCGACTTCGTCAATGGTCCGCAAGCCTTTGCTTCATTCGACGACTTATTGAAGCGCACCATTGAGCACAACCCGACCCGCACTATTGAATCGTTGCGTCGCGGCATTTTGCATAACGCCAAACAACTCGACGATGGCTCTTGGCAATGGCGCTACGACCGCCGAAGCCACATTCGTAGCGAAAACTCAGAACCCATCTCTGGCGATGCACTGGGGAAATTGTGGGACCTCATCGGTTCTTTGGAGTGCCCGCTCACGTTGTTACGCGGAGGAACCTCGCCCGTGGTCGACGATGCCGATGTTGCCGAGTTGTTGCGGCGCCAGGGCCGTGCCGAGGTGTTGGTCATCGACGGGGCTGGTCACAGCATTCAGGGCGACAAGCCCCGCGAGTTGGCTGCCTTCCTCGCCGCAAAAAGCATGTAGCGAGGCAAGTTTTGGTGCCGAGGCGGCAATTTCGTTCGCCGCTCGCCGTTCGACCACCTTGGTGAGACCCTTTGTCTGATAGGAAAGCAGGGCAATATTTTTTTTGAAGACTATTGAGAAACCCACATCCCGTTTTCGGATTTGTAAAGGCATACGAGACCCTATGGCAACAACTAACCGTCCCGATTCACCAGATCGTGAAACCCTCGTACAGATGTACGAGATCCAAAACAAGATCAAAACCACCGACGAGCGTTTCCGCTCGATGTTGACGAGTGGTCAAATCCAATTGATCTATTACTCGCCACGCGGCCAAGAGTGCATTAGCGCCGGTTATGCCGTGCACCTTCGCCCCGATGACTATGTGGTCACTATTTACCGCGGTCTCCACGACCACCTCGCAAAGGGTGTCCCAATGCGTGAACTCTGGGCAGAGTTCCTTGGCCGTTCCACCGGAACGTGCAAGGGCAAGGGTGGCCCCATGCACATCACGCACCCCGACTCGGGCTTGGTAGTAACTACCGGAATCGTGGGTTCAGGTATTCCTATTGCCAATGGTTTCGGACTCGCAGCACAGCTTGCAGGAACCGACCAAGTCACTGTGGTGAACTTTGGTGATGGTGCATCAAACATTGGTGCTTTCCATGAAGGCATGAATATGGCTGCAGTATGGAAATTGCCTGTCATCTTCGTTTGCCAGAACAACTTGTACGGCGAGCACACACCAATGTCGATGTCGACAGGTGTGGAGTACATCTCAGAGCGCGGAGCCGCATACGGAATGCCTGCAGTAACAGTGAACGGTAATGATCCTGTTGCAATGTGGCATGCCGCTGGCGAAGCAATTGCTCGCGCTCGTGCAGGTGAGGGTCCAACTCTCATTGAAGCTCGTACGTATCGTTTCTACGGCCACCTCATGGGTGATGCCATGGAATACATGCCAAAAGAAGAGCGCAAGGCTGCAATGGCTGCCGACCCAGTGCCGGCCTTCCGTGCTTGGTTGTTGGAAAACGGTCACGCATCAGAAGCACAGCTTGCTGAAATCGAAGACAAGATCGTTGCCATGGTGGACGATGCAGTGGAATTCGCAATGAATAGCCCTGAACCATCACTCGACGAGTTGTACACAGACGTTTACGAAGAAATCATTAAGTGAGAGACAACCATGACCACTACTGAACCCCGCATTATCCCAATGGGCCTCGCGCTCAACGAAGCTATGGACATCGCAATGGGTCTCGACGAGAAAGTTTTCTTGTTGGGCGAAGACATTGCCGAGCCATCTGGTGGCGTGTACAAAATCACCAAGGGCCTCTCTACAAAATACGGAACACACCGTGTACGTAAGACCCCTATTTCTGAAGCTGCCATCATTGGCGCTGCAGTAGGTGCTGCCATTGCTGGTTACAAGCCAGTTGCTGAAATCATGATCATGGACTTCATTGCCGTGTGTCTCGACCAAATCACTAACCATGCAGCGAAAATTCGCTACATGTCAGGTGGCCAGACCACAGTTCCTATGGTCATTCGCACCAGCGCTGGCGCAGGCCGTCAGTTCGGAGCACAGCACTCAGAGATGCTTGAAGCATGGGCTGTGCATACGCCAGGGCTCAAGGTTGTTGTTCCTTCGAACCCTGCCGATGCAAAGGGCTTGCTCATCAGCTCCATTTTCGATCCAGACCCAGTGCTCTTTGTTGAGCCAATGCTCATGTACTGGGATCCTCAGTACGCATGTGACGTTCCTGTGGGTGACAATCGCATTCCACTTGGCAAGGCCAACATTGTGCGTGAAGGAAAAGACGTCACCGTCATTTCTTACGGCAAGCAAGTACACGACGCTGTGAAGGCAGCCGACATTCTTGCTGGCGAAGGCGTGTCTGTTGAAGTCATCGACCTGCGCACTCTTGTTCCACTCGATGAGGCAACAGTTCTCGCATCGGTATCAAAAACTAAGCGCGCAGTTGTTGTTCACGAAGCAGTTACCCGTTGTGGTTTTGGTGCTGAATTGTCGAGCCGTATTCACGAAGAATTGTTCGGCACGCTTGCCGCGCCAGTTGCTCGTGTTGGTGGCCAAAACACTCCGGTGCCATACGCAAAAAACTTGGAAACAGCATTTGTTCCCCAGGTTGCCGACATCGTTGCGGCAATCAAATCACTCAATAAATAAAGGTTTTTACTTCTCGCCAATGAGGCGAGTGAGTTCTTTCACCTCAAATTTTTGAGCAGAGGCCATGACCTTGGCAAGAGCAGTGACCTCACTGTTTTTGCCATGCATGCCCGCATGTTCTGCCATGTGAATTCCGCCGTTGTGGTGGGCAATCATGAGTTGTGCAAAAAGAGTGTCTACTTCTTTGCCGCGAGTGTTGCGTAGTTGCTGTAACTGCGCATCGGTGGCATAGCCCGGCATTTGAGCGAGGGGGAGTGGCTCATTCATCCACCCCATGACCTGGTCTGTTTCATTTGTTTCCGATGCTTTGAATTGACGCAGCAACTGCACCATGCGACCCGACTCAGATGATTGAGCGATGATGATCTCGCGCGCAATGAGTCGCAATATGCCGCGCGAGGCAAGACCCTCGGGGGTGCCCGCGCTCGAGGCATCGATATAGACGAGGCTCATCACCACTGCTTGTTCGTGGTGAAGGCGCATATCTTGGAGAAAGCCGATGTCGGATCCGTTGTGTGCTCCGCGCCCCCGAGACTCGCCCACGGTGAAGGCAACGGCCCCGGAGAGCACGATGCCTGCCACCACGAGCAGGATGATATTGAGTGGGTTCATCCACCATGGGAGGGGCTGGAGGTCAGAATTTTGGGTCTCTGGGGCTGGGGAAGAATCCATAATTCGCAGTGTGCCACGAAAATCCGATAGAACAAGAGCCATGTCTACCCCCATCAGCATTCCTAAGCTCGGCGTTTCCATGACCGAAGGCACACTCGTCGAATGGCTCGTCGCCGACGGCGACGCCGTCACCCCTGGTGATGTGTTGTACCGCATTGAAACCGACAAAGTCGAAAATGAAATTGAAGCTCCAGTAGCCGGTGTTGTTCACATCACCGGGGAAGAGGGTGAAACCTACGAAGTAGGCACCCAAATCGGCACCATCGACTAAACATCACAAGAAAAGAGTCATCTCATGGAGATCTCAGGTAAGCACGCTCTCGTTACTGGCGCCGGCGCAGGTATCGGCCGCGCAACAGTCATTGCGCTTGTACAAAAAGGCGCCAAAGTGGTTGCTGCCGATATCAACGAAGATGGCTTGAAAGAAACCGCAGCACTTGCACAACAAGCAGTGTCTGGTGCCAACGTGGTCACGGTGAAGGCAGATGTTTCTACTGCCGCTGGTGTTCGCGCCATGTTTGCTTCTGCAACGGCAGCTTTTGGTGGCCTCGACATTGTGCACAACAATGCGGGTCTCATTTGTGGTGAACCGCTGTGGCCTGAAGCATCACTTGAAAAAATCTCTGCAGTCATCGCGGTGAACTTGGGTGGCGTTGCAATGGGTACTCAAGAAGCCATTAAGGCTTTGCGTGCGCGTGGCGGCGGCGCCATTGTGAACACAGCCTCTGTAGCTGCATTGCAGGCCATGCCCACCGACCCTGTGTATTCCGCAACCAAAGTTGGTGTGGTGCGCATTGTGGAAAGTTGTGCTGGTTTTGCCGCTGAAGGAATTCGCGTCAATGCCGTTCTTCCTGGCATGGTCGACACCGACATGACCATGAAGCAAACCGGCGACGGCACGCGCCCCGCTGAATGGCTTGCGCCGGTCATCGCATCAACCGTGATGCTGACTGCAGAAGATATAGCTGTGGCAGTTATTGCGCTCATCGAAGACGACACCGCCGTTGGCCAAGCAAAAATTGTTGGCAACGTCGGTCGCGACTACAAGTAACGAATTACTTGCGAGCGAGGCGTTGTGCCTCGCTGAAAGCAACGTCTTTGTCGACGCGTGGTTCTGGTGGAAGACCCAATACGCGCTCTCCAACAATGTTGCGTTGTACTTCGTCGCTGCCACCGGCAATGCGGTAACCAGGCGCGCCCAAAATGTGTTCGTTCCAGGCGTAGGTGCCCCATTCGCCGTTGTCGGCTACTAAACGCGTGCCAAGAATTTGTGAGATCACGTTGCTGATACGTGTCATATTTGCAGTCCACATCAACTTGCCAAGCGAACCTTCTGGGCCAGGTGTTTGCCCAGCGCGCAGGCCAGCTGCAGCACGGCGGTTGGTGAGCTGAGCAACTTTGTGCTGAATGTAAAGATCGGCAAGTGACTGACGAATGATGGGATCATTTGCCACGCCAGCCCATTCGGCTGCTGCAATGACTTGCTTGTAGGTGCCGCCAGTGTGGCTGCTTGTTGAACCACTTGAGTGGTCGCGTTCAAAGCCAAGACAGGTAAGTGCAACTTTCCAACCGTCGCCGACGGGTCCGAGTCGCAGTGAGTCGGGAATGCGCACGTCGGTGAGGAACACCTCGTTGAAGTTTGCTCCACCGCTCATTTGCTTAATGGCGCGCACTTCAACACCTGGGGCGTTAAAGGGAATCATAAATGCGGTCATACCTTTGTGCTTTGGCACATCGAAATCGTGACGTGTGATGGCCAAACCCCATTCGGCAAAGCGAGCGCCAGAGGTCCACACTTTTTGACCATTTAAAATCCATTCATCGCCATCGCGCACAGCGCGGGTGGTGAGTGATGCAAGGTCGGACCCTGCGCTTGGTTCGCTGAACAACTGGCATCCGCAAATCTCCATGCTCATGAGTGGCTTCACAAACATTTCTTTTTGTTCTGGTGTGCCAAATGCTCCAACGGTGGTTGCGATGAGGCCCATTGAGGTAGGGGGAAGTTCGCCAGCGCTAGGAATGTTGAACTTCGACTCTTCAGTGGTGTAGGCGCGTACGTATGTGGCAGGAAGACCGCGGCCACCCACGTCTTCTGGCCAGTTGATCATTGCATAGCCAGCATCGAACTTTTTGCGCTGCCATGCCTTCACTGCATTGAGTCGCTCGAGTTCGTGCTCATCGGTGTAGTTGTGGAAGATGGCAACGTTGTCGGAGCCTTGGCCCCATTGCACTTCTTGCTCTTCGTCGTCTGATTTGTCGGCTTCGGGTAGGGCCTCGGCATTTTGCTCGAGCCAAACACGGGCTTCTTTACGGAACTGGTCGATATCAGGAAGGTCTGTCACGGTCTAGACGCTAGTAGTGCACCGTTTCCCATGCGACATCGAAGCCCAAACTTCATACCCGACCGTGAAACTCGTTGAGAAAAGGGTCACCTCGGTACACTTTGACGACGGTCCGCCGTGAAGTTCTGCCCTACAAACAATTGAGTGAGGTTTTTTGTGTCTACCCCAACCCTGACCGCTGGCTCGAAGGCCACAGTTCTCGTCGATCTTTTGCCACAGTCCAGCGTGCGCTCCCGTGCCATCACGCGCGACATCGTGCTGGTGCTTGGTTTCGCGCTGCTCACTGCAGCTGCAGCACAGGTGCAGTTCTCACTTGGCTTCACGCCAGTGCCACTCACCGGCCAAACATTTGCCGTCTTGTTGTCGGGTGCCGCACTTGGCATGCGCCGCGGTATTGCTAGCCAAGCCGTGTACTGGGGCCTAGGTCTCACTGGGCTTCCTTTCTACGCAGGCGGCGATGGCGGTTGGCAGAACGGAACTGGTTCAACACTGGGTTACTTCGTTGGCTTCATTGTTGCTGCTGGTGTTATCGGCAAACTTGCCGAGCGTCGTCACGACCGTGAAGTTGTTTCGTCACTTGCCGCAATGGCATTCGGCACGGTCATCATTTACGCCTTCGGTGCATTGTGGTTGGCTCACCACTTGAATATTCCCGTGGCAAATGGTGAGGCAAATGCCATTGCCTACGGTGTGACTCCCTTCTTGGTGGGCGACTTGTTGAAGATGGCACTTGCTGGTCTTCTCACACCACTTGCTTGGGCAACAGTTTCTTCAAAGGGTAAGTAGTCATGGCAGTTGTGCTGCGTGAGTTTGCGGCGTCTCACCCAACAGATGTAGGTGTACGCGATGGGCGCACTGCGCTCACTTGGCCACAACTCAATACCTTGGTCAATAAAATCATCAATGCAATCAACGCAAGTGATCTTGGCCCCAGCCGTCGCGTTGCAGTGTTTGCTGAAAATAGTGTTGAAACTGCTCTTGCACATTTGTGCACCTTGCATGCTGGAGGTTCAAGTGTTCCGGTGAACTTTCACTTGAATGCCGATGAAGTTGCCTACATCTTGAAAGACTCCGACACACGTTTGTTCTTTACGGGTCCTGAAAACCTCGAGCGTGCAATCAATGCTGTCGCGCTCTTGGATAAGGCCATCCCCATTGTGGTCTGGCGTCCGCAGGGTGCAGTGGGCGCAGGGGTGGTTACCCTCGACCAATTCATTGCCAACGCATCTGAAGACGAGCCATCGAGCAATGTGCCACCACGTCCGAACCTCATGTACACCAGCGGCACCACCGGCGTACCAAAGGGTGTAGAACTTCCGCCCACCATGTTTGCTGGCGGCAAAAATATCGACGAGCACATTGCCGCCTTGCAGCAAAACCGTTTTGCTTTGTTGGGTGCACACATCGTTGTGGGCCCGATGTATCACACGGGTCCGCTATCGGGTGTGCGTGTGCTTGCAGCGGGTACTCCTGTTGTCATCATGGAAAAGTTCGACCCTGAGCGTGTGTTGCAAAACATCGAAACCTATAAAGTCGCGAGCAGCGTCATGGTGCCAACGCACTTCAAGCGTTTGCTCGACCTTCCTCTCGACGTCCGTAAAAAGTACGACGTCTCGAGCGTCAAAATCATGTCGCACACCGGTTCGGCTTGCCCCATCGATGTGAAGCAGCAGATGATCGAATGGTTTGGCCCGGTTTTTGTCGATGCTTATGGCGCAACCGAAGTAGGAACGGTTTGTTCTATTGCAAGCGAAGACTGGCTCACTCATCAAGGTTCAGTGGGTCGTGTGATTCCGCCATTTACGCGTTGCGTAGTTGTCGACGACGACGGCAATGAGCTTCCTGCTGGCACCGAGGGTCGTCTCTTTTTCGAAGACTCCACTGGTCGTGGTGTGGTGTACCCAAATGACCCCGAAAAATCTGCCAAGGCTCACTTGCGCCCAGGCGTTTTTACTCTCGGAGAAATTGGTTACGTCACCCCCGATGGCTTTGTGTACATCACCGATCGTTTCAGCGACATGATCGTTTCGGGTGGCGTCAACATCTATCCAGCTGAAGCAGAAAAAGTTCTCATCGAGCATCCACAAGTTGCCGACGTTGCCGTTATTGGCGTGCCCGACAAAGACATGGGTGAAGCAGTGAAGGCGCTTGTTGTTCCGCAAGACATGAACAATGCGCCCACACCTGAGGAACTCATTGCTTTGTGCCGCGAACACCTTGCTGGTTATAAGTGCCCGCGCACCGTAGAAATTGTTTCTACAGTAGGTCGCAATGCCATGGGCAAAATCAATAAGCGCACACTGCGTGCTCCTTATTGGGAAAGTGGCCGCACAATTGGCTGATGCGGGGGCATCACAAATGGGGGAACAATGACTACTCAAACTAGTGAAGTCGAAAAACTTGTCCTCAGTGAAACACCTGCGCCTCATGTGCGGCGATTAACGCTCAATAGGCCAACAAAGCGCAATGCACTCTCGTATGCGTTGCGTGCACAACTGTTTGAATTGCTGCGCGAAGCCGATGCAGACCCTGCAATCAACGTCATCATCATTCGTGGAGCCGGCCCAAGCTTTTCTGCTGGCTACGACCTTGCGCAAGACAAATCGGAAACGCCACCATGGCCCATTAGTACAGCCGATGGCGCATGGGCACGGCATGTGCTCACGGGCTGGTTTGAAATGATGGATATGGCAACACCCATCATCGCCCAAGTGCATGGCTTTTGTTTGGCGGGTGGCACTGAACTCGCCACCGCATGTGATCTTGTTTATGTTGCTCACGATGCACAAGTGGGGTACCCGCCAGTGCGTTCCATGGCGTCGCCCGATATGGCCTGGCACACTTGGATACTGGGCATGCGTCGCGCAATGGAAGCAATGCTCACTGGCGACTCCATGACCGGTGACGAAGCCGTCGCATCGGGTTTTGCGAACAGGGCATTTCCTGTCGACAAGCTCGATGCAGAGGTGCTCGCAATTGCGCAGCGGGTGGCAAAGGTTCCAGCCGACCTGCAGGCTCTGAATAAGCGAGTAGTACACCGCGCAATGGAGGCCATGGGGATGCGCGATGGCATGCGCGCAACTGCCGACATCAATGCTCTGGGTTTCCATCAACGAGCAAGTAGAGAATATTTTGCAAAATTTGCAGGGGGAGTCACGCAGGCTCTCGATGCGCGAGACAGTTCATTTGGTGATTATCGAACAGGGGAGAAATAGCAATGAGCAATTCCATCGATGCAACAGACATTACGAAAGTAAACATGGTGTCACCCGAAGTTCTCGAGTGCCCATACCCGTATTACGAGCGCGTGCGCGAAGAAGCACCCGTGCACCAAACCCCATTGGGTTTCTGGGCAGTGTCGCGCTACGAAGATGTGTTGTCGGTCGTGCGTAACCCAGAAATGTTTTCATCACTTGCGCAAAGCAATTCATTTGTTACACCGCCACCTCCTGAAGTCATTGAAATTGCCAAGCAGGGGTACCCACGAGTCAACACGCTGTTGTCGAATGACCCGCCTTCACACACGCAGTTTCGCAACTTGGTGAACAAAGCTTTCTTGCCCAAGCGCGTTGCCCAGCTTGAAGATTCCATTCGCAAAATCGCTAACGACCTCATCGATGCTTTCATCAACGATGGCAAAGTTGACCTGGTTGAGCAGTTCGCCGTTGGTGTTCCTCTCACCGTTATCGCCGATGCGCTGGGTGTCGACCGTGCCGATATGCCGAAGTTCAAAAAGTGGAGTGACGATTCCGTAGCGCCGCTATCGGGCATGCTCACACCAGAGCGTCAAATTGAATGTGCTCATAGCCGCATTGAATTCCAGAAGTACATGGTCGATCGCGTGCGCGAGCGTGAAGAAAACTTGCGTGACGATTTGTTGTCCGACCTTGTGCAAGCACGCTTCGACTCGGGCGAGCGTGCCGGCGAAGGAATGACCATGGCAGAGATGCTCGACGTCATTGCGCAACTCTTAGTTGCTGGTAATGAAACCACCACAAAACTCATTGCAGCTGCCACTCTCATGCTCGTGGAAAACCCTGAACAAATGGCCAAGGTACGCGCCGACCATTCACTCATCCCGAACCTCGTAGAAGAAGCATTGCGGATGGAAGCACCTGTGCAAATGCTTCCTCGCTTCACCAAAGACGACGTTGAAGTAGGTGGCGTTGTCATTCCGAAGGGCTCTGTGGTCATGGCAATGTATGGCTGTGCAAACCGCGATGGCGGGAAGTACCCCAACCCCGACATGTTCGACATTGAACGCGATAACGCCCGCACGCAATTGGCATTTGGTCAAGGGCCACACTTCTGTGTGGGTGCGGCACTAGCTCGCAGTGAGGCACGCATCGCGTTCGAACTCTTGCTCAGCCGACTCAACAACATTGCACTTGCCAATGTCGACATGCCAACACATCGCGAGTTGTCCATGACCCTGCGTGGTCTCACCAACTTGCATCTCACCTTCACCCCCGCATAAAGACAGGAACCCCCATGCCGGTAGATCTCAACAACCTTCAAGCAACACGCTATGAAGTAGTGAACCCCGGAGAGAACGGCATTGCTGTTGTCACCTTGAATAGACCCGAAAGTCGCAACGCGCAAAACAAGCGCATGACCTATGAACTCGAAGCATGCTT
>JAPKZV010000225.1 GCA_026393585.1 Actinomycetota bacterium | reverse complement strand
AGAAATTCAATTGATGTCAGAAGGTTGTCTGAGAAAACAGCGCTACCAAAGGTAGTTACAGTGCTTGGTATCTGTATCAACTTCAGATCATTGTTAGCGAAAGCGGAATTCCCAAGACTCGTCAGAAATTTCGGAAGCTGCAGTGAAGATAGATTGTTGACACTAAAAGCGTCCTGACCAATAGTCAGCACAGAATCAGGAATCGTTACCGACTCCAACCGATTCTCGGAGAAGGCGTAGGCACCAATACTCGTCACCGAATTTGGAATCGATACCGAAGTCAACTTGTTGTAGCGGAAGGTAGTGGATCCAATGCTCGTCACTCCATTCGGAATCGTCACCGAGGTCAATTGATTTGTCTGAAATGCATCATCTCCAATACGCGTCACCGAAGTCGGAATAGACACCGACGTCAACTGATTGATCCCGAAAGCATTTGCGCCAATACTCGTCACTCCATTCGGAATTGACACCGAAGTCAACTGATTGTCATTAAAAGTCCCGTCGCTAATACTCGTCACTCCATTCGGAATTGACACCGAAGTCAACTGATTGTCATAAAAAGCATAGAAATCAATTCGCGTGACTGAATCAGGAATGATCACTGACGTCAGCTGATTTCCCCTAAATGCCTCTTCCGCAATAAACGTCACCGAATTCGGAATCGTCACCGATGTGAGGTTTAGATTTCGAAAAGCTGCCACGCCAATGCTCGTCACCGGAGTGGAACCATTGAGAGATGGAATGGTTATTGACATTCAAGCACAGCTAGCACTACAACCGGTGACCATGCCAAGGTCAGTCCCATCAAAAGTAAACGTGCCCGTGTACTCAGCGGCATGAACAGGCGACGTAAGAGCTGTGGGAAGGCTCACGATTGATGCGACCGCAATGGCAACGACGGCTACAAGGAATTGGCGCAGACGTGAGCGATTTTCAAAATAATGCATTGGGCACATTAGCGCCCTTTTCTCAGCTCTAATGACTCGGAAAAGGTTTTAACACGTAATACGTAAGTGCAGGCTTTCAAGCCCGCGCAACACAAAACTTGGTTCGTAGCGCAAAGGCCACTCTGCGGGGTCGCCTTGTGCATTGGTCACTTCTATCGTGTTCCAACGCTCAACAATTTTCTCCAGCGCAATCACACTCTCTAAGCGCGACAACGGCGCACCAATACAAAAGTGCACTCCTCCGCCAAAGGCCATGTGGTCGCGCACGTTTTCGCGGTCGGGAATAAATGCATTGGGCTCGGGGAACTTTGCTGGGTCGCGGTTTGCTGCGGTGTACGCAAGGAAGATCTTCGACCCTGCAGGAATGGGTACTCCCCCTACTTCGGCATCAACCTTTGCAACACGGAAGAGCCCCTGGCTTGGCGTAGACAACCGCAACGACTCTTCCACCACCAATGCGGCACGGTCGGGGTCAGCCTTCAACGCCTCCCACTCTGTGGGGTGTGTTGCAAGGTCAACCAACATCGCACTAAACGACTTCGTAGTGGTTTCATTGCCCGCGCCAACGAGCGCCTGCAAAATGCACATTGCTTATTAAAGCGTCAACATGCGTGTGGTGTTGCCTTGCGCATCGGTCTCGGGCAATGGCAGGTCGGCTTTGACCAACATGCTGATGACATCGTCGGTGGGGTTCGCAATGCGCTTTTGAATTTCATCGTGCATGAACTGCTGTAGTTCCACCACACCATGAGCGGCTTCAATGGCTCGTTCGTCAGACAAGCGCGAACCAATGCCCGCTGTGGTGTCGTCGCTCCAGCGCTTTACGTTTGCCGCATCTTCAATGGGCATATTCAGCGCTTTAATGATGACCTTCACGGGCACTGGCTCAGAGAAAAGCTTTTTCACATTCACAGGCTGCGAATAGTCGAGCGCGTCTAACGCCTCTTCAACAATTATTTCCAATGCCGGGCGCAATGCCGCTATCACTCGCGCATTGAATGCCTTCGCTACCGTTGCGCGATACCGCGTGTGGTTTGGCGGGTCAACGGTCATCAGAGTTGCTGGGCGCACCCAGCCCTTTTTCTTGATCTCGGCAATTTGCTCTGCAATATGTGGTTGGGGTGGCTCATTGGCCGACACCCCGTATTCGGAAGAAAATACAGTGGGGTTCTTCACCACGGCATTTACATGCTCGTAGCTCGTAATGAAATACATGTTCGACGGCGCATGAAACCAAGCCGGTGAAGTCGCGCGCATGGCGTCGTAAAACGGAAATGGGTTTTGCTGAAATGCTTCGCCAAAACGGTCGAAGGTGTCTAACAATTCATTGGACATGTTCATTACCCCTTTGTACTTGCACGGCCAGGTATCACTACACCGCGCCCCACAATTTTTCCAGCTTCCAAGTCGCTATAGGCCAAGTTCACTTCATCGAGCCCGTAACGATTGGTTACTACTTTTGCTGGGTCGAAAAGCCCGCGGTTCACGAGGCCAATGAGTGTTTCCATATCGCTACTTGCCCGTGCGCCATAACTACCCAAGATCTGAATCTTGCGGCGCACCATATGCAAAATGGGAATACTCGCCGTGACATCTTTCGGAGCCAAGCCCACCATGACCAAACGGCCCAGGTCGTCGAGCATCATCACGCCCGCCTCAACGGTTTGCGGCAAGCCCAGGGCTTCAAACACCACGTCGACCCCGCGGCCACCGGTGGTGTCGCGCACGAACTGCACCGCATCGACATTTTTCGAATTCACCAAGTGCGTGGCACCCAATGCCTTTGCAGCGGCAAGTTTTTCTTCACTCACATCAACCGCAAATATTTGCGAGGCACCCATGGCATGAGCAACTTGAATAATGCTCGAGCCCACACCACCACAACCAATGACCACAACTGTTTCGCCAATTTTCAATTGACCCGTGGTCGACACCGCACCCATTGCCGTAAAACCACTGCAGCCCAAAATGGCGGCAACATCTAGCTCCACATCGTCAGGCAATGCATGCACTCCACGTGCGGGCATCACACACATCTCTGCCAGGCCACCCATGGAGTACTGCGCAATGGCCGAGCCATCGGTTCGGCTCAAGCGTGAGGTGCCGTCGTACAAGTGCCCATGCAAACGGTTGTGCACAAAGAAGGTTTCACACAGTTCATCGTGCCCACGGCGGCAATGCCGACACGAGCCACACGGCATGATGAAAGTGCCCACCACGCGCTGGCCTACCGAGAAAACGCTCGGTCCCGCACCAATGGCTTCCACCGTTCCTGAAATTTCATGGCCCAACACACACGGCGCAGGAAAAGTGACATTGCCGTGCACCACATGTAGGTCGGAATGGCACACCCCACAGGCTGCAGTACGAATGAGCACCTCACCAGCTTGCGGCGTGGGGTCGCGCAGTTCTTCAATAGTGAACTTTCCGCCTATTTTTTCCAGAACTGCTGCGCGCATGGTGATTCCTGTCTCAAGATGTGAATAGGCGTTTGGGGCGTACGTGTAACTAAGTTGTAACCAAACCCATCGTACCGAACAACAAGAAAGCGCAGCGTATGGAAGAGAATCTTGTCCTCATTGAACACCCAGCTGAAGGTGTGGCACGCATTGTTTTGAATCGCCCCGACAAGCGCAACGCTCAAACCAAAGACATGATCTACCAGTTGAACGATGCATTCGATGTGTGCGCACAAGACGACGCCGTCAAGGTCATCATCCTCGCCGCTAATGGCCCGCACTTCTCTGCTGGCCACGACCTCTCCGACTACAGCGTGCCCATGGACGCATTCACCCCCGTCTCCACCGCTGGCGGATTCACACTGCCTGGCGCCGAGGGTTACATGGCCGTGGAAACAGAAATCTATTTAGGCATGTGCTGGCGCTGGCGCAATATTCCTAAGCCCACCATTGCTGAAGTGCAGGGCAAAGTAATTGCTGGTGGACTCATGCTCGTGTGGCCATGCGACCTTGTGGTGGCTTCGAGCGATGCAACATTCTCCGACCCCGTTGTGGTGTTTGGTGTGAATGGCCATGAGTTCTTCACCCACGTGTGGGAACTCGGCGCACGCCGCGCCAAAGAACTGCTCTACACCGGCTTCCCCATTACGGCCGATGAAGGAAAAATGATTGGCATGGTGAACAAAGTGGTGCCACGCGAAGACCTGCAACGCGAAACTTTAGAGCTTGCCATTCACATTTCACGTCGCCCCAGCATGGGTTTGAAACTTGCCAAGCAATCGGTGAACCAATCACTCGACGCACAAGGCCAGTGGCAAGCCATTCAGGCTGCATTTGGTTTGCATCAACTGGGTCACTCACACAACCGTGAAGTGCACGGTTCTTATATTGACCCCAGCGGTGCAGAAATTATTCGCACCGAGAACAAGCCAAAGTAACCGCTACGGCATCATCTTTCCGCCGTTCAACATGAACGTCATACCGGTGATGTAGTCACTGCCGTGGCTTGCAAGAAACACCGCAAGTGGCCCACCATCTACTTCGGGGTCACCTAAGCGGCGCATCGGCAAGTTTTCGCGCAATGCCTTCACAAACTCGGGGCGGTCTACTTCCCACGCTTCAAATGCATCGGTACGCAAGGTGGGGCTAATGATGTTCACGTTGATGCCGTACTGACCCCATTCATTGGCAGCGGTACGCGACAACGAACGCACTGCTTCTTTGGTCATGTTGTAGGCCGTGTTGCCCGTGGTGCCCAAAATGCCCGAGGTAGAAGAGAAGTTAATGATTTTGCCCCAGCCCTTGGTTTTCATGGTGGGAAACACTGCTTGCATTCCCCACAGGGTCGACATCGCCCCCGTGCGAAAGATGTATTCAATTTCATCGTCGGGGTATTCCTCAACGGTCATGAACTTGGTTGATGAACGCGGCGCACTTTGCGTACCAAAACCCTGGGCATTGTTCACCAAAATATCGACGGTGCCAAAAGCGCTCAGCGTTTGCTCAACTGCACTAAACACTTGCTCGCGCACGCCCACATCGCACGCAATACCAACGGCCTCGCCGCCCTCACTACGAATTTCAGCAACTACTGCATCGAGCGTGCTTTGTGTACGCGACACCACTGCCACTCGTGCGCCTTCACGGGCATACACCTTGGCAAAAGCCTTACCAATGCCTCTGCCTGCTCCCGTCACAATGGCAACGGTTCCGTCTAATTGACCCATGTTCTACCCCGGTATGCGTGAGAAAAGATTGCGATCGGTGCACGACGCAATGGCACGTCGCAAACCTTCCTCCGCCATCTTACGGCCCCGTTCATTTGCTGGGTCAAATGCTCCCGCCATGATCATGGTGTAGTTGAAAATAAAAAGGAGCGACAGGTCGTAGTCATCTCGTGCTTGCTCAAGGGAATAGTCGGAAATACCAGCAGCGTTCACTTCATCGACGTAATACTGCAAAAACTCTTCTTCGTATTGTCGGCGGATCTCCGCACGTCACCATGAATGAGGGTCATCGGGCGATTACCCATCTCGCGCATAATGGTGCGCAAACTCGCTACATATTTCGGCATGAGCGCAATGAGTTCGGGCGTAAAGCTGTCGGCAAACTTTTCTATTGCCATTTCCCACGTACCAAAGAAGCCCGGCACAAACGGCTCGATGTAATTGTCGTTGTTAATTTGCATGGGGTTATCGAACGACAACTGCCATGTGTTCCAATACCGCGCATGCAACGGCACCAAAGCATCAATGACCATGCGCACACGTTCTGGCGTTGCGCCCGTTACCTGATCGCCCAGGTCGTAAGCAGCAAGGTCTTCAATGACCACAATATTTCCGCCGGTGTCGTAGTTCATGGAGGCGAAATAACACTTCGGCATTGGCGTCGCCACGTTGTGAGCGGTTTTGTTGAAAAAGTCCACTTCGCGCTCGTACATATTGGTGTTGTTGGCAATAGCACGATTCGCTGCTTCGGGGTGGGCGAACTTTGCCACCACCGATGCCGGGCCGGCATTTTCTGCTGATGCATAGCGCAGCGAAATGCGCACCACCATGCCCACTACTCCTACACCAGCGCCAATGATTTCGTGAGAAAAGTCAGCGACCGAGTTCTCTGCACCTATTGCTGCATTGTTGCGCAACATCTGCGTCAGCCACGCCGACGTGAGTTCCTCTGGTTGTGCAGGAAATGTCATATAGCCCCCTTGATGTGCACCCCCGTGCGCACCAAACACAAACTAATACACTTTTACTTGTGGTTTTCCCGCAGTATTTTTCTGTCGAGTTTCCCCATCGCATTGCGCGGTAACTCTTCAACAAAAGCAAACCTGCGTGGCACCTTTGGCCCCGCCATTACTTCACGACAATGTGCAGTAATACCCGCAATGAGTTCTTCTTCATTCGCGCCAGCGCTCTCGGGCACCACATAAGCAAATAACACTTCGCCCATCACATCGTCGGCCACGCCAATAACCGCCGCATCGCGCACCAACGCACAATCGAACAACACACGCTCAATTTCTGCTGGGTATAAGTTCACCCCACCCGATACCACGGTGTCGGCAGTACGGCCAGGCGCATTCACATACTTCACGCCTTCACCACTGTGGTCAATGACATACAACCGACCCACTTGGCCTACAGGCACTTCCACATCGTTGTCGTCTACAACGTGCGCAGTAAAGCGTGGCAAGCACTTGCCTGCCGAACCCTTGTACTGCAACCATTCGGGCGAGGTAATGGTGCACACGGTTCCGGCCTCGGTTCCGCCATAACGGTCGACCAAAATAGGCCCCACCCAATTGATCATTCCCTCTTTCACCGCAATGGGGCACGACGAACCCGTGTGGTCGAGAAACTTCAACGAGCTGATGTTGTAGCGCGCCCGCACGTCAGCTGGTAGCTCTAACAACTTTGCAAAATGCGTAGGCACCATGGTGGTACCCGTAATGCCGTGGTCTTGAATAACCTGCAACACGCCTTCAGGGCTGAATTGTTTCAACACAAACATCGGCCGCCCACCGGTGAGCCTGCGCAATGCACCTAGTGGCCCTGCGTGATACATCGGGCCCATCATTAAGTACGGGCCAATGTCGGCAGGTTCGCGGTAGTCATCTACATGCTTACGCACACTGCACGTAAGCAACTGCGGGTTCATGACGCCTTTAGGAAAACCCGTGGTGCCCGAGGTATACAACACATTTGGCGCAGCCATCACCGACAAATCGGGTTCCACAATGGGAAAGCTCTGCACCCACGGCAAGAACGCTTGTGCACCATCGCTACCAGCATCACCATCGATGGTGAATACATGAGCAATGTCTACCTCGCGTGCCGCAGCAACAACATTGGCACGCGTGGTTTCATCGCAAAACACCGCACCAACATTCGAGTCGTTCAATATGTACGACATTTCTTTAGCCGTGAGGTGAAAGCTCGCCGCAACTATTTGCACACCCGAAAACCGCGCCATGAGATACACCACCGCAGTAGGCGCAGCATTACGCGCAATGACCGCAACACGCTGCCCCGCTGCCAAGTGCAACGAAGCCAACGCCTGCACGGCTTGCTCGCATACATCGGCAAGTTCGCCCCATGAATAACTGGTGTCGCCGTCGGGTAGCGCTACTTCCGCAGGTGCACTCAGCGCCCGCTCGCGCAAAACATGTGTCACTTCACTTCACCTGCAGCAATACGTTTTTCTAGCCACGCGTGGAAATGACGAATACGACTTTCCTGATACGAACTCATCCGCAACCCTGCAATGGGCGCTGAACGCAACCCCACTTGCAACTTTGCAATGTTCGTAGAGTCTTGGTCGAGAATGCGCCCGGTAATGCCCAACACATCGGGCTTGGTCCATGGCTCATCTACACCCAACCACGCGCACTTCGCAGGCGCGGGGCGCTCACCTTCAAATGGTGAGATGAGCATTACTTCCATCACCGCTTGTTCATGTGAATCGCCATGTGGGCGGAACCGATACACCGCACGCTGGTATGAAGCCCACGGGTGAAAGTTCGGCAAGATGGTGTATTCCATTGCATCAATGAGTTCAGCATCACTCACCGCATCGGCTTCATCGCCAATGGCAGGCCGCAAAGCAGCACGGCCAATTTGCGCTGCAAAGGAACGCAGTGTTTCACCTTCAGGAATTTGCACTGGCGCTTCTTCGCCTTCGCGCACATCGAGCAACGACTCAAGCATCTCTTGCTCGGTGGGTACCCAATTCAACAACGGGCTCGGCGTGCCACTGGGGTGCAGTGCACGGCTGAAGTTTTCATAGCAGTCGTACTGCGTATTCACATCGCCTAAGCGCACCATTTGCTGTGGGTGTGTTCCGGCCACATGGAACGACTCCATGAATGCTTCTTCCACCACTTTCCAGTTCGCATTGAACACCTTGGCCACATGTGCCTCAACGAAACGCGTTTCCATGTGCCATGGCGCAAAGTGGTCGACTATTTCACCCAAGTACTCGGTAAGGGTTTCGCCACCTTCGTCAACTGGGCGGGGCTTAATGAATACAAACCCACCCCACACATCTACCTGCACCTCGTGCAACCCAAAGTCGTCGCCTTCAATATGTGGGAAGTCCCACTCGGTGGGCACAAAGGCCAATGAACCATCAAGGTTCCACGTAAAACCATGAAACGGACAACGCAATACCTTCATGCGCCCTGGCTGCGACACCAATTGGCGCCCACGGTGGTTGCACACATTCCAAAACGCACGAATGGTGTTCTCAGCCGAGCGCACTATTACAAACGACATATCGCAGATGTCATATATATAGGTATCGCCCACCACGGGAACATGCTCTTCACGACACGCCATTTGCCACACCTGGCGCCACACGTGTTCTTTTTCTAAATCGAAAAACTCACGCGAGGTATAACGCGACACCGGAATATCTTGCGTTCCTTCAAAGAACGGCTTCTCTTCAAAAAAGTGCGCTGCAGGCAACACTGCATCTTTGGCCGCAATGCTCTTGAAGCTTGGCCCCGGCGAACGCCGCAAGTGAACAGGTACGTCTTGCATGCTCACTCCTTGGTCACAATAGAACGGAAACGACGATGATCTTTCAAGTCGGTGGGCACACGCGGCCCGGTTCCTACCCAGCCACACATGTTCGAGCACACCATGAAGTTGTCGCCCGACAACCATTCGCCTTCACTGGAAAACACACCCACCTGCCCGCGGTCGGTTACTTTCACACCTTCATCGCACAACTCATAAGTAGCCAACGTGAGTGGATGTTTAATAGCGCGCATGTGTTCCTACTTCTTCGACGTTCTCATGTGACGCAAATAATCATTCGTGCCAATGGTGAGACCACCATCAACCCAAATCACTTGGCCGGTAATGTACGACGACTGTGGCGAACACAAAAACCCAATGGCTTCAGCAATGTCGTTCGCACGGCCCCAACGCCCCAGCGCAATAGCACTTGCCCCAATAAGCGAGTCTTCATTGCCACCCGTGCGCCCAGCCGTACCTTCAGTTTCAATGCGCCCCGGCCCCACTGCATTCACGCGAATGCCCATGGGCCCCAGTTCCACCGCTGCTTGCTCGGTGAGTGCAATGACCCCCGCTTTCGACGCAGGGTAAATGCCCGTACCCGACGCAACCGCACGCGCCGCAACAGAAGTGAGATGCACAATTGACCCACCACCATTTTTCGCCATCAACGGCGCAACAGCCTTAATCCAAATGAGCGGCGCTACCACGTTCACACTCAATACATCGTTGGCTTCCGACACCGGAGTTTCCAACAACGAAGTGAACTTCCAAATACCCGCGTTGCTCACCAACACATCACAACGCTCGAGCCCCGCTACCAACGCAGCAACAGCAGCTTCATCGCGCACGTCCATTGCCGGCGCCGCAATACCATTCACCAACGTTGCGGTTTCTTGCGCAGCAGCACCATTCATGTCAACACACACCACAGTGAAACCTTCACGCGCCAACACCACCGAGGTTTCACGCCCAATGCCC
>JAPKZV010000194.1 GCA_026393585.1 Actinomycetota bacterium | reverse complement strand
GCGGGCCACCCACAGCGGGGTCGAGAATGAGGGGCGAATGAAGCGAGCCATGCGTTGTCTGTTCTAGCCGATCGCTAACGTAAACATGTGGTGAAAAAGGCTCCTGCTCAAAAATCTTCTCAAAAGCGGGTCAGCGAACTGCGTGCGCTCATTGAACATCACAACCACCTCTACCACGGTCTCGATACCCCAGAAGTGAGCGATGCCGAATACGACGCATTGGTACGTGAACTGCAAGGTCTTGAAGCCGACAACCCCGACCTGTTCTCTGTCGCCTCACCCACGCAGTCGGTTGGCGCAACTGCAAGCACCACATTCGACCCCGTACAGCACTCGGTGCCCATGACCAGCCTCGACAACGCCATGGACACGGTGGAGCTCGGCGCTTGGGGAGAACGTGTATCAAAGGGCCTCAGTGGCGCAGCTGCAGAGTTTGTATGTGAATTAAAAATCGATGGCCTTGCGGTGAGAATTCGTTATGAAAATGGCGTGCTCGCACAAGCCGCAACACGTGGTGACGGCAAAGTGGGCGAAGACGTCACGGCAAATGTTTCCACCATCGCAGTTATTCCCAAAAAACTCACCGCAGTGAATGGCACAGTTCCTGATGTGTTGGAAGTGCGTGGCGAGGTGTACATGCCTTTTGCCGCATTTGAAAAATTGAAGAAGCAAAAAGAAGAAGAAAATGTGGTGCGTATTGCAGCGGGCAAAAAACCCGAAGCAGTGCCGGTGAACCCACGCAATGCAGGTGCCGGCAGTTTGCGACAAAAAAATGCAGAAGTCACCGCAAGTCGTGAGCTCGCATTTTGGGCATACCAACTCGGTGAGACGCAAGGCGTACCCGAGTTCACCACACACAAAGAATCGTTGGAGTACTTAACCGCACTTGGTTTCGCTATCAACCCTTCCATCACTGTTGTTTCCACCATTGATGAGGTCAATGCGTTTTGCGCACACTGGCAAGACAAGCGCGACACCCTCGACTACGAAATTGACGGGGCAGTGGTGAAGGTCAATTCACTTCCGCAACGCGAAGTGCTGGGGTTCACTAGTCGCGCACCGCGTTGGGCCATTGCCTTTAAGTTCCCTCCAGAAGAACGCACTACCATTTTGCGCGACATTCAAGTGTCGGTGGGCCGCACGGGCCGCACCACACCCTTTGCTGTTCTCGAACCCGTCTTTGTGGGCGGCAGCACTGTGGGCATGGCTACCTTGCACAACAGGGCTCAAGTAGCACTGAAAGACGTACGCCCCGGCGACACCGTGGTAGTGCGCAAAGCAGGCGACGTGATTCCTGAAGTAGTGGGCCCAGTATTGGCAAAACGCCCGAAAAACTCAGTGCCATGGGAGTTTCCTACACATTGCGCCTGCCCGTTGCATACAGAACTTGTGCAGGTCGACGGCGAAGCCGACACGCGTTGCATCGACGAGCAGTGTCCGTTCCAACGTGATCAACGCATCATTTATTTTGCATCACGTGGCGGAATGGACATTGAAGGTCTTGGCGAACGCACGGTGTTGAGTTTGTCCGATCTTGAATTCGTTGAAGACGTTGGCGACATTTATGCACTCACCGAAGAACAGCTTTTGCAAATTGAAGGTTTCGGTGCACTCAGCGCACAAAAATTACTTGCAGCAATCGACGCGTCACGTCATCGCCCGCTTCCGAAGTTGCTCACTGCACTGGGCATCAAACATTTGGGGCCAGCTGCATCTGAATCGTTGTCGTTAGCTTTTGGCAACCTCGATGTCATTGCATCGGCAAGTGCCGACGATCTTGCATCTATCGATGGTGTGGGTGGTGTCATTGCCGCATCAATTACAAAATGGTTTGCACAACCAGCGAACAAAAACATTATTGAAAAGATGCGCACCGCTGGCGTTGACTTCGGAAATGTTGAGCGCACATCGCTGCCACAAGTGCTTGCAGGTAAAGCAGTGGTGGTCACAGGAACCCTGCATGGTTTCTCACGTGACGTGGCCGAAGCAGCTGTGACGTTGCGCGGCGGCAAGAGCCCGGGCAGCGTGAGTGCCAAAACCTATGCAGTGGTGGTGGGTGCAGAACCTGGCGCCAGCAAACTCACCAAGGCAGAGCAACTCGGTGTGCCCATTTTGAATGAGGAAATGTTCCTCTCGCTGCTGGAAACAGGCGAAATTTAAGCCTTAATCCACCGAGAATTTCCACGAGTAGCTGGTGGCTTTTTCTCGTGTATTGGGGGCTTTCCAAAAGAGCACAGTGGCCTGATGGGTGCCTTGTTTTAGTTCGGTAATAGGGCCGCCTTCTTGTGGAAGGTAGCTCAGTGTGAAGTTGCCCGGGTCGTAAATTGCCGTGGGTGGAATTTCTAATTGTTCACCTGGTTTTGGTTGCTTGCCATTTGCGGTGAGCTCGTCAATGCGCGTGGTCGGAATTTCTACGCCGTCAATAATGAGCACTGCTTCAAAACCAGCAACGAAGTCGATCATGATTTCCGATTGACGCAAAACTTTTTCATTGTCTGCTGGTGAGAGTCGTTCAATTTGATCGGGCAATCGCAATGCATCGCGTCCGGTTACTGCAGCGCTGAGCCCAGCGATCACTAAAACAATGCCAACTGCAATGCCAGCGCTGGCAAGAAGTGCCGGCACGTTGAATGAGGCAGGGAGAAACTTCTTGCGAGGCATGTCCCATTATTCATCGGAAGTGCCAAGTTCGGCGACTTTTCCTGAGGTGATGTGCCATATGGCTCAAAATGAAGGGAAATTCAGCGAATGCAACGTGCGCAATATGGGGCCGTGCGACTAAGTTTTATTGCTCATGGAGGCAAAGGGCGATCTCACGGGCTTTACCCTTGCGGGGCGTTACCGCATTGTTGGTCGACGCGGTGCACCCATCGTTGCTGGCGAAACTCCGCGTGGCATGTATGAGGCCGAAGATGTTCGCCTTGGGTTTCAAGTTGCTCTTCGTCTCACTCCACTCAACGACATGGTGGAGCCCGGTACCACGAGTCGTAAATCGGTCGGCGATGCTCGTCGTGCCATTCAACATCACTTGCAAGTGGCAATGTCTACTCAGAGCCCAGCACTTGCTCCCATCTCCGACTGGGGCGACACCGACATCTTTGGTGTGCGCTGCATCTACACCGTGCTCGGGCAGTTGCCCGGTGGAAGCTTGCGCGAAATGTTCGACCGCAACCGCCGCCTCACCCCCTCGCAGGCGCTGGTGGTGGGCCTCGATATGTGCCGTGGCTTGAGTGCCATGCACCAAGTGGGCTGGGTTCATGGCGACATTCGCCCTGCCAGCATCGTTTTCGACGCCAATCGCCGGGCGCGGGTAGGGGCAATCGACGTTCTCACCCGTGAAACCATTGGCGATTCCGACCTCGAGCGGGCCCGTTATGCGGCTCCAGAAGTGGGCCAAGGCGAGGCACCGTCGGAAAAGAGCGACATTTACTCACTCGCCTTGGTGTTGGTGGAAGCCCTCACCGGTGAATTGCCTTTTGCGGGCGACTCAGTGGCTGGTGTGCTCTCGGCACGTGTCGACAAGTTGTTGCCGGTGTCTGCCGACCTCGGGCCACTCGCAAGTGTGTTGGAACGTGCCGCACGCCCCGACCCCGAGAGCAGGTTCACTGCACGTGAGTTCGGTGAAGCACTTGTTGCCATTGCACGCAAAGTTGCGCGCCCTACTCCCATTGATGTGGTCGGAATTGGTTTCGACGAACTGCTCAGCCCATTGCCTGTTACGCCAATGCCGGTTATTGACCAAGGCGATGCCGGTGAACCAACGGGTGGCATTGCACGTGCAGCACAACCAGAACCTGTTGTGGTGCCCAGTGAAGAACTCACGCAAGAAATTGCACGAGCAAAACTGTCGCGTAAACGTGCATCGAAATATGTTGCTGTTGCAATAGTGCTTGCGTTGCTTGGTGGCGTTGGTGCGGGCTACATGCTGTTGCGCAAAGAAAGTTTCCAAGTGCCTGTGTTGGTGGGTTTGCCTGAAGGTGAAGCACGCAATGCCATTTCCAATTTCAAGTGGGACGTTGTGGTGCGTGATGGTCGCAGCGACCAAGTGAAATCAGGCGAAATCATCAGTTCTGAACCTGGTGATGGTGTGATGCTGAAAGAAGGCGAGTCGATCGTTCTTACAGTCTCGCAAGGCCCCACTTTCTCTACCTTGGAAGACTTCACCAATGTGGCCAGCACCGATGCGCTGGCGCGCCTCGACCAATTAGGCCTAGTGCCCAACGTGGCAAAGGTAAATGATGAAGCTGTTGCGGCCGGAACTGTGATGTCGTGGGCAGTTGCCGAGCAACCCACCGCAAAAGCTGGCGACCAAGTAGTAAAAGGCACCACCATCACACTCAATGTGTCTGATGGGCCAGCACCTCGCGTTTTGCCAACTCTTGTTGGGCTCACCAC
>JAPKZV010000025.1 GCA_026393585.1 Actinomycetota bacterium | reverse complement strand
GTTCCATATTTCCCAAAACCGCAACTTCAATTTCTCTTCCGGCAATGAATTCTTCGCAGATTGCCCATTCGTCGTATTGAAACGCAAGGTTCAGTGCGGTCATGAAGTCTTCGCGACGAGCAACCTTGCTCACACCTACAGAAGAGCCCATGTTGGCAGGCTTGACGAAAATAGGAAATCCGAGTTGGTCGATGGCGGCATCAATATCGGCTGGTGAACATTCACCGTCACGCAGTGCAATAAAGACAGGTTGTTCAATGTTGTGGTGTTGCAATATTTGTTTGCTCACCACTTTGTCCATACATACTGCGCTCGACAAAACGCCAGACCCTACGTAAGCGATATTGCCAAGCTCGAGCATGCCTTGCACGGTTCCGTCTTCGCCGAGGGGTCCGTGGAGCAAAGGCAAAACAACGCATTGTGTGGAGAGCGACGTCATGGTTTGCAAATTCGTTGGCGTACCGTTGGTCGACAATCGACCTGCGGCTAACTCGTCACTAGTGGGGGCCACGAGATTCCAATTGCCTGCTCGGCTAATACCAATTGTGGTGATGTCGTATTTCTCGGTATTGGCTGCCGCAATGACATGAGCTGCTGTGACGCAACTGACGTCGTGCTCTGCGGACTCGCCACCAAAGAGAACAATAAGAGGAATGCGGGAAGAAGCGTTCATATTTCTTCCCCCGACGGTACACGTGTGGCGAGACTTTTATCGCACTCACGACTTCCGACGGTAGGGAGCAGTATCTTTGGGGCATGCGCATTCCCCTCGCTGAAGTTGCAGGCGTTTTGCATGCATCTGTCGTGGGCGAGGTAGGAAGTGGTCTGGTAGCCGACGGCGTGTCGTATGACTCTCGACAAGTACTGCCAGGAAACCTCTTTGTCGCCATCGTTGCGCAGCGTGATGGTCACGATTTTGTACTCGATGCGGTTCAATCGGGTGCTGCTGCAGTTTTGGTGTCTCGAGAAGTATTGGGATGTTCGGTTCCTCAACTCGTTGTGGCCGATACGTCAATTGCGCTCACTGCACTGGGAAAATGGGCACGTGGACACGTGATGTCAACTGTAGAAAATCGCGTTGTAGGTATTACTGGTTCAGTGGGTAAAACATCAACCAAAGATTTCATCGCATCTGTGTTGGGCACTCAGTTTGCAGTCGGTGCGAGTGAGAAATCACTGAACAACGATCAAGGCGTTCCCGTTACTTTGCTGAACGCACCAGATGCGGTTCGCGCACTAGTTGTGGAAATGGGAATGCGTGGCTTTGGGGAGATTGCCCGGCTTGCCGAACTCGTTCAGCCTCATATTGGAGTCATTACTGCAGTGGGTGAATCGCACAGCGAGCGCGTGGGCGGCGTAGAAGGAGTAGCGCGGGGGCCTTATGTGGAGTCTCCGTTGCCGATGCGCTGCGAGCAGTTGAATCGACAGAGATGTCGCCCATGAGAATGCAAGTACATGCGCTTGCAAATGGCGTCTTGCTCGACGATTCATATAACGCAAGCCCCACGTCGATGGCAGCAGCATTGCACACCTTGGCAAGTATGACGGCCGATCATCGTGTTGCAGTGCTTGGCGTGATGGCAGAAATATCCGATGCAGAAATGCAGCACAGAAACATTGCTCAATTAGCGCAAGATCTTGGTATTGGAGTCATTGCATTCCAAACCGACCTGTATGGCTTGGCAAGCATCAACACATATGAAGAGGTGTACGCACTCTTACAAAAGCGTTCTGCAAACACTGCAATTCTTCTCAAGGGTTCACGTGTTGCAGGGCTCGACGCAGTAACGCAATTACTTCTCGGAAACTAAGTTCTTGCGCGCATCAACAGATGCAATATTGCACCACCATGCAAGTAAGAGCGCCCAAATAGCGCCGCCGATGAGAACCCAGCGTGCGCCGAAGTGGTCGATGACTGGCCCAAACAGCAGGTTGCCAAGGGGTACCGTTCCGCCAAAAGCCATGAACCACAACGCCATGACGCGACCTCTTTCATTAGGGGCGAGGCGCGACTGCAAAATGGTCATCATCGCTGTGGTGGTAGCAAAGTATGCAATTCCCAAAAAGAAGCCAACGATGAAGGCTTGAATTGTTGTGCGTGCAATAGCGAAGAAAAACAAACATACCGCGAATGACGCAAACCCGTATTGAATAATTCTTCGTTTGTCGGCCTTCACAAAAATGGTCCCGATGGCGAGTCCGCCTAATGCCGCGCCCAAGCCCCAAGTTGCATAGAGCCATTTGTAAACAGGAGCCCCTTCATCGATGCCGAAGTTGAGTGACGCAACGGCGGGGAAGAGGCCGACATATGGCAATGAGAAAAATGAAAAAGTGGCCAGTGAAATGAGGAGGCGATTAATTTCCGTTCGCTCGCGGGCAATCTTTAAACCAGCAGTGAACTGACGCCAACCGGGTTCGGAAGCAATTTTTTGAAGAACAGGTAATTGCACTCTCATTAATGCGCCTATCACGAAGAGATAGGTGACTGCGTTGATGAGGAAGAATTGCGATGTCGTGACTCCCCAGGCAGATAACACGGCAACGATGATGGGTCCGATCACGCGTGATCCGTTAATGAGCGTTGAATTCAATGCAATGGCACCAGACAAGTCTTGTGGTGGAACAAGGGTAGGAAGCGATGCCGACCAAGCGGGAGCATTCAAGGCATTGCCCACACCCACGCCGAATTGCATGAGGAACATCAACCAAATTGCTGCGTCGCTCGCCGCAAGTGGAAACAGCATAAGTGAAAAAAACAACTGCACTGTTTGTGTGACGATGAGCCATTTGCGACGATCGAATTTGTCGGCTATCACGCCAGCGGGAATGGAAAGAATGAGAAGAGGGCCAAGCTGGGCAAAAATCAGCAACCCCACCAACGAAGCTTTTCCTGTGCGGTGATAGATGTATGCAGGAAGCACCACATTCTGCATCCACGTTCCGATGTTTGACAGGAATGCTCCTGTGAACATCAGGCGGAACCGTGGAGAAGCTAGAGCTGCCCGGGCGCTTCCTGGAGTGTGCGAATGCGGCTGAAAGTCGTCAAACGGGTTTGTTGCAGTATCGGTCATGTGGGCATGTGCCAGCGTTAGCCGGCTACAAGTTCTGCATAAGTTTCGAGCACCTGTGGCGGACCGCTAATGAGAAATGTGGTGATGCATGTTTCGCGCCACTTCGCCATTTCGTCTTTGATCTTTGCCATGGGTCCAACAAGTGCTACGTCTTCCACCATCGCTAATGGAATTGATGCCGCAGCTTCTTCTTTCTTACCTGCGAGGTAGAGATCTTGAACTTTCAGTGCAACGTCTTCGTAACCCATGCGGGCAAACACTTCAAAGTGGAAGTTGGCACCGCGAGCCCCCATGCCACCTGCATAGAGGGCAAGAAATGGGCGCACGAAGTTTGCGCATGCTTCAACGTCGTCGC
>JAPKZV010000067.1 GCA_026393585.1 Actinomycetota bacterium | reverse complement strand
CACGCGCAGAGCACGTGCACCGCTTCAACGAAGACGTTCCTGAAGCAATCATTTCTGGCCTTGCCGAGATGGGCGCATTCGGGTTATCTATTCCTGCTGAATACGGTGGCTACAGCGAAGGTGGCGACGGCGAATACATGGGCAATGTCATTGCAACTGAAGAATTGTCCCGCGGTTCGCTCGGCATTGGTGGTTCGCTCATTACCCGCCCCGAAATTCTCGCTCGTGCACTCATGAAGGGCGGCACCGAAGAGCAAAAGATGGAATGGTTGCCGAAACTTGCAAGTGCAGAAGTACTCGCTGCAGTTGCAGTAACTGAACCCGACTTCGGTAGCGACGTAGCAGGCGTAAAAACAACTGCTACACCAGGCGAAGCACCAGACGGACGCAAAGGCTGGCGCATTAATGGCGTGAAAACATGGTGCACCTTTGGCGCACGTGCCGACGTCCTCATGTTGCTCGCACGCACCGGCACCGACCGCAGCCTTGGCCATAAGGGGCTCAGTTTGTTCATCGTGCCAAAGCCTCACGGCGATGCACACGGCTTCATGTTCTCGCAAGATGAAGGCGGAAAGATGGAAGGTCGTCCCATCGACACCATCGGCTACCGCGGTATGCACTCTTATGAAATTGCGCTCGACAACTGGTTCGTTCCCGCAGAAAATCTCATTGGCCTTGAAGGCGGCCTTGGTAAGGGTTTCTATTACCAAATGGCAGGTTTTGAAAATGGCCGCTTGCAAACTGCAGCTCGCGCTGTTGGCCTCATGCAAGCTGCTTCCGAAGCCGCTAACGACTATGCCAACAACCGCGTAGTCTTTGGCAAGAACGTTGCCGAGTACCAGCTCACCCAAGTGAAGTTGGGTCGTATGGCCGCCATCATTCAGGCAAGTCGCCAGTTCAGTTACGAAGTAGCCAAGCTCATGGCAAAGGGCGAAGGTGCCATGGAAGCAAGCATGGTGAAGGCCTATGTATGCAAGGCCGCTGAATGGGTGTCACGCGAAGCAATGCAAATTCATGGTGGCTTTGGTTACGCCGAGGAATACACCGTGAGCCGCCTCTTCGTAGACGCTCGTGTGCTTTCCATTTTTGAAGGCGCCGATGAAACTCTGTGCTTGAAAGTAATTGCGCGTCAACTCGTCGACGCGGCGAAAAATTAATTTTTAAAACGCAGGTAAAAGTTCGGTGAGCGACGTAATGCGAATGACGTCGTGACCTACGGCAAAGCCGTAAGGGTCTACTAAACACGGCACAAGCCCAGCGCCACTGGCTCCGCCAACGTCCATGATGAGTGAATCGCCAACGTACAAAATGCGTGCAGGGTTAATGTCGGGCAGTTTCTGCAACGCAATATGGAAAATGCGCGGATCTGGTTTTTGAATTCCGACAATGTGGCTATCGATCACAAAGCGCACTGGGGCGAACTCGCCTTCGCCCACCTGACATACGGCGCTCTGCGCAAGCGTCGCCTCAATTTGGCCGCTCGCATTACTCACAATGCCAATGGGTACCGATTTGTCGTGCAATGACTGCAACACCGTACGCGCATGGGCAGTGGGGTGACGCGACAAGTTGGCCACACCTTTTACTTTGCCAAATACCTCAAGTGCTTCTTGCCGCACTGCATCTTTCACGCCGACGGTCTCTAAATAAGTTTCGTCGTAGTGAGTCCAATCGTTTTCACCGGCAGTGCTGGCAGATTTTGCCGCCATCCCCGCGTAGTGCGCACGAGCGTGAACATCGTGATCTTGAGACCCCCCGTAATAGTGGAGCAATGGCCCGAGAACTGTTGGGTCGGGCAGTACCAATACTCCACCTGCATCGAAGAGGACTGCATCGAAATTTCCGTTGGCTAATTGAGGTTGTGGCACTGAGTCAGATTAGGCGTTTATTGCCTCCCCTCACCTCATAATTCGTGTTGTTCAGCGTGAAGCCCTACGATTGTCTCGTGCGTAGTGCTAAAGACTTCTTCAAACCTCTCGCCGTTGGTGCTCCCGAGCCCGTGCGCGAGATTCCGTTCCGCCCAAGTCGTGTCATTCACTTCTTCCCGCCACAAATTGAAAAAATGGTGGCAAAGCTTCCCGACACCATTCCTAACGTCGACATTCTGCTCGGCAACTTGGAAGACGCCATTCCGATGGCCGACAAGGCAGCAGCTCGCGCTGGGTTCATTCATGTGGCCAAAACCATGCCCATGGGCGACACACAGTTGTGGACACGCGTCAACAGCCTCGACTCTCCTTGGTTCTTAGACGACGTCACCGACATCGTTACCCAAGCCGGCGACAAAGTTGATGTCATCATGATTCCTAAAGTGGAAGGCCCCGAAGACATTCACTATGTCGACCGCTTGCTTGCACAGCTTGAAGCTCGCGCTGGGTTGAAGCGCCCCATTTTGATTCATGCACTTTTGGAAACTGCGCGAGGCGTCGCCAACGTGGAAGAAATCTGTGGCGCTTCACCGCGCATGCAGGGCCTCTCACTCGGGCCAGCAGACCTTGCAGCAAACCGCCGCATGAAAACCACACGTGTGGGTGGCGGACACCCCGACTATGTGGTGCGCAAAGACCCGAACCCCGATGCGCCCGACGCACCGCGCGAAGTATTCCAACAAGACCTCTGGCACTACACCATTGCCCGCATGGTCGATGCGTGTGCAATGCATGGCATCTTGCCCTTCTATGGCCCATTTGGCGACATCAAAGACGTCGTGGCCTGTGAAGACCAATTCCGCAATGCTTACTTGCTCGGTTGTGTTGGTGCGTGGAGTTTGCACCCAGTACAAATCGATATCGCCAAGCGCGTCTTTAGCCCACGCCCACAAGATGTTCTTCAAGCTCAACGCGTTATCGACGCAATGGGCGATGGCACTGGCGCCATCATGCTTGATGGGAAAATGGAAGACGATGCTTCAGTTAAACAATGCAAAGTAGTTGTTGAACTCGCTAAGCAGCTTGCTGCTCGCGACCCACATCTTGCTTCGCTCTACGGCTATTAAAATTTTACAGTAAAAGGATTATTGCAATGTCTGCTCTTCGCCCTCGCCGCTCTGTTCTCTATATGCCTGCCGCAAATGAGCGAGCACTAGAAAAAGCAAAAGGTATCTCTGCCGATGCGCTCATTTTTGACCTCGAAGATGCAGTGTCTCCCGACTCCAAAGATGCAGCACGTGAAAATGCTGTGAAGGCAGCTTCATCGGGCGAATACGGCAAGCGCGAAATCACCATTCGCTGCAATGGCCTCGACACCCCCTGGGGCGCAGCCGATATTGCCGCTGCTGCCAAAGCTTGCGTGTCGGCAATTGTGATTCCCAAGGTGAGCGATGTCAAAACGCTCGACGAGGTGTCGCGCCACTTAGATGCAGCAGGAGCACCAAAGGAAATTCTCATTTGGGCAATGATTGAAACTCCAACTGCCATTCTCGACGCGCGCGCCATTGCGGCTCACCCACGCGTTGCTGTTTTGGTAATGGGAACAAACGACCTTGCCAAAGAGTTACGCGCTGCTCAAATACCTGGCCGCGCTCCGCTCTATTCGCATCTTGCCACTGCACTTCTTGCTGCACGTGAAGCTGGAAAACCCATCATCGACGGCGTGTTCAACAACATCAAAGATGCCGATGCATTCCGCGAGGAATGTGTTCAGGGCATGGAGATGGGCTTCGACGGAAAGACCCTCATTCACCCCGACCAGGTTGCTATTGCCAACGACGTGTGGGCACCAAGTGAAGCTGAAGTTGAGCATGCACGCAAGGTCATTGCAGCATTCGATGAAGCGCTTGCCGCCGGCAAAGGCGTTGTTCAACTCGATGGCAAGATGATTGAAAACTTGCACGTTGCTAATGCACAGCGTGCCATTGCAATTGCCGATGCAATTGCTGCCTTGAACTAACTCAGTTATAAATTCGCGCGGAAGAGCGCAAGTGTG
>JAPKZV010000072.1 GCA_026393585.1 Actinomycetota bacterium | reverse complement strand
GGCTTTGGCGGGTGCAGCTGCTTTTTGAACCGCAGGAACGTTCTCACCTGATGCGCCAGCAGAGTCGCCACTCGAGGCGCTATCGCCAGACTTGCGATCACGAGAGCGCTTGAGGAGGTGTTCAGGAATCTCAGTCACACGGGATACGATAGAGGAAATTCATCGCTAAATGAGAATCATTGGTGAAGAACGTGCAAAAAAGAAAACTACTCAACTCCAGCGAAATGCTGTTCTTGGCCACAGCCGTGACTAATGTTTCCACGGAAGTTTCCTGCTCCTGCAACCCCTGAAAGGCAACCTGAGATCCATGCTGGCAATCGATGTTCTCAAATGGCCGGGCGTTAACCAGGCATTTATTTTCTCCTTTTTCATCACTCTTGCTCTTGCGCTCGTCGTTATTCCCTTTGGGAAACGTCGCAAGCCCGGAACACCTGTTTCCTGGGGTGAAGCAATGGTGGGATCTCTCTATGTCTTTGGCGTCATGTTTTTGGCGTATGGAGTGGTGCCTCACCAATGGATTGACCATGCCGACAAAAACCTTGGTTGGCGCAAAGATAAAATTCTGAACGGCCCGTTTGACATTTTGAAACCAAAAGCACTGGGCGGAAACTTTCCTTTCACGCTGTCCTATGAAGCAATACGCGACATCATCGCGGTAGCTATCCATGGTGTTTACATTGGTGTCATGGTGTTTTTGTTTATTTGGTGGCAAAAGCGCGGCAAGGAAGCAACAAAAGAACTTGAAACTTCAACCTACGGGCGTCCGCTCGTACGGAAGTCGTAGGAGGGCACATGGCAAAGACAGATGCCAACCCGCCGATGCCCGATTGGTCAACGGAATATCAGCTTGTAGAAGTTGATGCCGACTACTTGTCGAAGGCAGTGAAACCCAAACAATTCATTCACATCGATCAATCTGAGTGCATTATGTGTGAAGGATGCGTCGACATCTGCCCTTGGAAATGCATCCACATGGTTGACCCCAGTGCTGTTGCAGAAGCGCAAGGCACCGAAAAGCCAGGACTCGATCCTTCAGACAACGTGATGTTCATTATTGATGACGACGTATGCACACGTTGCGCACTTTGTGTTGACCGATGCCCCACAGGCGTCATCATTTTAGGGAAAGTTGGTGCTCCAGTGGGTACCGGCGATTCTCATACACGCACTAATAACCACGGCTACGCCTACGGCATGCGGTTCTAAGGAGCACCCTTATGGCAAAAACTATTGACGATCAACCCACTCCAACGCTGAAAGATCGCGCTGCGAAAATTGGCCAGCAAGTACAAGGAAGTCAGGCATGGAGCTCTATCTTCCGCCCTGGTTCCATCTTCCGCAAGGGTTACACCGATTCTCCACGTAACCGTTCATACGTCATTATGAACTCGGTTCTCTATCACTTACATCCGGTGAAAGTGAAGCGACACGCAGTGAAAGTCAGCTACACCTTGTGCTTGGGTGGACTGTCGTTCTTCTTGTTTATTTTGCTCACAGTCACGGGCATTTTCTTGATGTTCTTCTACCGACCCACAACGGCAAATGCTTGGCAAGACATTCAAACTTTGCAAACCTCGGTGACCTTTGGTCTCCTCGTGCGAAATATGCATCGATGGGGCGCTCACCTCATGGTGCTCAGCGTTTTCTTGCACATGGCTCGCGTGTTTTATCACGGTGCGTACAAACCACCACGTGAATTCAACTGGGTCATTGGTGTGGTGTTGTTAACTCTCACACTGTTGCTTTCTTTCACCGGTTACCTATTGCCGTGGGACCAACTAGCCCTGTGGGCCGTAGCGGTGGGTACCAACATGATGGGGTACACGCCCATCATGGGCTCACAAGTGCGCTTTGTGTTGCTTGGTGGTACAGAAATTGGTGCAGAAACGTTGTTGCGTTGGTACGTACTGCACGTATTGCTACTTCCATTCGTCATCGTCATCTTTATGGCCATCCACTTCTGGCGGGTGCGTAAAGACGGCGGCATTTCGGGTCCGTTGTGACAGGTAGGTGAACCATGACTGAGATTCCTGAACATCTATTGAAGCGAGCACAAGCTGCTCGTGAAAAAACTGCAGAAGATGCTGCGGCTACATCTGCAAGTAGTGGCCCCAGCGACTCGCGCATTCCCGATCATCTTTTGGAGCGCAGCAAAGCCGCGCGTAGCGGTGGAGCATCTGCTGGTGCAGTAGCTGTTGCCGATAAAGCAGCAGCTGTTGTTGCTGCCCCAGCCGGTGGTGGCGTACCTGTTGGTGCTGGTCCTGGCGGACACACTCAGCGTTTGCTGACAGTCGTCAAGTCTGGCTCCATTCAAGAAGTCAAGGCAGCACCAATCGACAAGGTGCACACCTGGCCTCACCTACTCGGAATTGAATTTGTTGCAGCACTTGCGTGTACTGCGTTCCTCTTCATTTTCTCATGGGTGGTGAATGCTCCGCTTTTGCAAGCGGCAAACTTCAACCAAACACCAAACCCATCGAAAGCTCCTTGGTACTTCTTGGGTCTACAAGAACTGCTCACCATGTTCCACCCCATGGTGGCTGGTGTAACACTGCCAGGCATGGGGCTCATCATTTTGATACTTGCGCCGTACACCGACCGCAACCCGTCAAATAAACCGGAAGATCGCAAGTTTGCGACGAGCATTATGACCGTTCACCTGATGTTCTGGGCTGTCTTGGTCATCATCGGCTCATTCTTCCGCGGTCCAGGATTCAACTTCACGTTCCCTTGGCGTGACGGCATTTTCTTCGAGTTGTGAGGATCACATCATGAGCACTTCTCTCATCATTGCTATAGCTGTAGTAGCAATTGCCGTTTTAGGCGGTTTAGTTTTTGTGACGGCATCACGTAAAACTGGTGTTCGCGGCGCTGGTGCACTTTCGCGCGAAACAAAGAAGCGCGATCACAGTGCAACACCATCTGTGCCAACCGGCCGTGCATTTGAAGCCGCAGCAACTGCATCATCTACGGAACTTGCCGTTCCTGCACAAGCTGAAATTGAACAGTGGGTTGCACCCGATGCAGAAGTGCTTGGTGAAACTCGTCGTAGCTTCTTCAACCGCGCCACGGTCATCATGCTCAGTACAAGCCTCGGCGCATTTGGCGCTTCGCTTGTTGGATTTTTGTGGAAGGGCGCTTCCGGAGGTTTTGGTTCAAAAATCAATGCCGGAAAAATTGACGATGTCATCCAGTCAATTCGCAGCAATAAAGGATTTTTGTATTTGTCAGAAGCTCGTGCATGGGTCACTGAGTATCCGAAAGATGCGCTATCGAAAGCGCGGCCGGTTTACAGTAACCAAGCTCCAGTTTTTGCAGGAATGGAAGCCGGTGTTGTTGCGTTGTACCAAAAGTGTCCACACCTTGGTTGTCGCGTTCCTAACTGCCAAAGTTCGCAATGGTTTGAATGCCCATGTCATGGTTCGCAGTACAACCGTGTTGGCGAGAAAAAGGGCGGGCCAGCTCCGCGCGGTATGGATCGCTTTGGCGTAGCAATCAACAATGGCATGCTCGTTATCGATACAGGTGCTGTATTTGGTGGCCCGCCAATTGGTACCAACACAACTGGTCAAGAAGCTGAAGGCCCTCACTGCGTTGGCGGAGGTCACTAAACATGATTGCAGCAATGACAACAAACCTGGCCTGGATCATCCTTGCCGTTGTGCTCGTTGGTTGGGTGCTCTACGGACTCTTCAACATTCGTAGTTCACGTCGCGAACTGGGTTCAGAAATTGAACTCGCAGCAAACCGTAAGCCGTACTACGACGATGAAGTGCTGGAAGGTAAGAAAATTGAGCGCACTCAATTATTGGGTCTTGCTTTTCTCGCCATCATTACCGTTTCGCTCCCTTTGTATTGGGTGCTTGAACCCGGTCGCCAAGAAGGTGCAGTGCGTGGCTTCGACAAGCGTTTTGCGAGCTGGGGTTCAAAACTTTTCGCACCAACAGCCGAAGGCGGTTTTAACTGTGCAGGTTGCCACGGTGGCATGAAAGCAACGGGCGGTAACGCACCATTCGCTATTACCGATGTCAAAACAAATGAAGTGAAGTCGGTGACGTGGAAAGCGCCAGCTTTAAATAACGTGTATCACCGCTTTAGTGAATCAGAAGTTCGTTTCATCTTGGAATATGGTCGTCCGTTCTCACCGATGTCGCCTTGGGGCCTTGTTGGCGGTGGTCCGATGAACGAACAACAGATCAACAACCTCATTGCGTATCTCCGCACTATCCAAGTACCGCGTGAAAATTGCGATAACCCGAACGATGATGCACGCACATGCATTGGCGGAACAATGCCAGCTTCCTCGCAAAAAGAATTGCAAGCAGAAGCAGCTCGCCTCGTGAAAAGTGGTGCGTACAAGTCTGTTGGTGAAGCATTGTTCAACCTCGATCTTGGTGGTGGTGCCTATTCATGTGCACGATGCCATACCAAGGGTTGGTCCTACGGCGACCCACAAGTCACTGGCGGCGGAGCCTTTGGTCCAAACCTCACCGGTGGATCCAGCATTCGCCAGTTCCCAAATCAAGACGACATGATCGCCTTCATTAAGGGCGGTTCAGAGTACGGAAAGAAATATGGTGAGCAAGGTCAAGGTGGGGGACGCATGCCTGGTTTTGGTGGCATCTATAGCGATGAACAAATTAAGTCCATTGTGGAATATGTGAGGAGCCTCTGATGCTTTCCGTTCTTTTCGCCGTCAGTTGGGATCCAGAAATCCGCGGCATCATTGTGGTGCTGTGCATGTTCCTTGTGTTGTGTGGAGGTACCTACCTCGTTATCGGCACAAACCTAGGTGCGCGTTTAGGCATTCTCGTTTCACTTGCTGCGCTTGCTGGTTGGATGGCAATGATGGGTGCTGTGTGGTGGATATATGGCATTGGCTTAAAAGGCCGTGAAGCAACGTGGAAACCAGCTAGCCCCATTTCCATTATTCGTGACGGTACTTTATTGAACAGTGCTGAAGTGATTGATGGACCCATCAAAATTGCTGCTGGTGCATCTCCAGCGGAAGTGGCAGCCACCGTCAAGAAGCAACTTGAGGCGGAAAATTGGGTGCGACTCGACGATGCAGATCCACGTCGTGGACAAGCAGCCGCTTCTGCAGACGACATCATTCAAAATCGAGCAAAGGAATTTGCCGCCGGTGAATATCTCACTTTGTCGGTCTATGACCGCGGTGGAGAGCGTTCGCCGAAGATCAATGATTCCCTCGACTTCTTGGCATTTTTCCATGCACCTCGGTACGCACTCGTTGAATTAGCACCACTGTTGCCTCAGCGTGCTGAACCTGCTCGTGCACCTGCAAAGCCGGTCATCGATTCATCACAGCCTCACCGCTATTTGCTCATGATTCGCGATCTCGGTTCAAAGCGTCAGCCAGCAATTTTCCTTACCTTGGGTGCTTCTTTGATATTCGCAATTCTTTGCTGGTTGCTTCATCGTCGAGACCGTTTTGTGATGGCGAATGCAACTGGTGAGTTGAACTCGGCGAAGGTTTAAACCATGGGGCAGTATCTCCCGATACTCGCATTGACGGTATTGGCAACTCTTTTCGGAGTTCTCAGTTTGGTGGCGTCACGGTTGCTCGCCCCAAACAGAGGCAACGCTGCTAAGGAAGCTCCTTATGAATGTGGCATCGTGCCAAGCCGCGATAATCCACAGCGATTCCCTGTGTCTTTTTATATCGTCGCGATGCTTTTCATCATGTTCGATATCGAAATCATTTTCGTATATCCATATGCAGTCGATCGAGAGTTCCTTGGGTCGTACGGATTTTTCGAGATGCTCACATTCAGCTCAATTTTCTTCGTGACGTTTGTATATGTAGTTGCTCGAGGAGCTCTCGACTGGGGGCCACTCAAGAGTGGTCGTCGCGTAGATGGCAACCTCACCGAAGTGGTCTCGGCTAACCGCACGGTTTCTTCTACAGTGCGCCGCGTGGGTAGCGATGGCCGCGAAACGGAGTTTGCAGCGTAATGGCAATTGTACGTGACGTTCTTGACGATGGTTTAGGTGGGCTTGAACACAACTTCCTTACAGGTCGCGTTGAAGATCTGGTCAAATGGTCGCGTTCTCGCTCATCGTGGGCAGCGACGTTTGGGCTTGCATGTTGTGCGATTGAAATGATGGGAACTGGTGCTGCGCACTACGACCTTGCTCGATTTGGCATGGAAGTATTTCGCGCATCCCCACGCCAAGCCGACATCATGATTGTGGCCGGACGTGTGAGCCAAAAAATGGCTCCCGTGATGCGTCAGGTATACGACCAAATGATGGAACCCAAGTGGGTCATCTCAATGGGCGTATGTGCATCAACAGGTGGCATGTTCAACAATTACGCCATTGTGCAAGGCGTCGACCAAATCGTCCCTGTCGACGTATACGCACCAGGTTGCCCACCAACTCCAGAGACTCTCATTCATGCAATTGAAACTCTGCATCAGCTCATTGAAGACGGTGAAATTATGCGTCGCCGTGCGGCAACAGGTGCTGGGGCCAATGTGCACATCACTGAAATAGCAGCGGGTGCAACTACGACGCCAATAGTTCTCGGAGCTCGTTAAACCATGAGTGAAGCAGTAGTAGATACCTCTGTGCCCGCGGAGCAATTGTACGGTTGTGAAGTGACCTATTCGCGCGGCGAAAAAGTCATTCATGCCTCGCGCGAAAATTACATTGCAACGTTGAAGAAGGCCATCGACGATTCATTCACGATGTGCACCGACCTCACAGCAGTCGATTTCCTCACGTATGCATCACCAAATCGCCAACTCCCATCGAGTGTTGTTGGAGAACGTTTTGAAATTGTGCTCAATCTCATTTCTTTAGAGAGGCGCGAACGTTTGCGCTTGCGAGTTCAAATTGCAGAGGGTGAAGCATCGTTGCCAACAGCTTTCGATCTTTATCCAGGGACCGAAGCAATGGAACGTGAAGTATTCGACATGTTTGGTATTCAATTCGAAGGGCATCCAGACCCTTCACGCATTTTGATGCCTGAAGACTGGGAAGGTCATCCACTGCGAAAAGATTTTTCGGTTGGTCGCATCCCTGTGCAATTCAAAGGTGCTCCATCATGACAAGCAATCTCATTACGGCAACGCCGGCAGCAACAGGCGAAGGCCCACAAGAAATGCGTTCACGCAGTGAACTCACTGCAAAAGAAGTACTGCGTGAAGTTGGTTCTGTACTGCGGATGAGTGAAAAAGACGCTGCAGAGCTCACGAGCAGTCCTGTTGAAAATGACGAAGAGCAAACCATGATCATCAACATGGGGCCACAGCATCCAAGTACGCATGGTGTATTGCGCTTGATGTTGGAACTCCAGGGTGAAAAAGTTCTTCGCTGCAAACCCATCATTGGTTATTTGCATACCGGTATGGAAAAGCAGGGTGAAGAACTCACCTACATGCAAGGTGGCACCAACGTCACTCGTATGGACTATGCCTCGCCATTGAATAACGAATTGGTGTTCTCACTCGCTGTAGAAAAACTCTTGGGAATTGATGGCGATATCCCAGAACGTGCAACGTGGATGCGCATGTTGTTGTCTGAACTCAATCGCATGAGTAGTCACCTTCTCTTCATGGCGACAAACGGCATGGACATGGGTGCTGTTTCCATGATGATTTACGGGTGGCGTGAACGCGAAGAAGTGTTGCGGTTTTTCCAAAAGGTAACCGGTCTGCGCATGAACCATAACTTCATTCGCCCGGGTGGACTCGCTGCAGACCTTCCTGCCGGCTGGCGCGACGATGTGCTTGCCATCTTGGAAGGCCTGCCTTCACGTTTGGCCGAGTACGACGTCCTCATGACTAACCAACCCATTTGGCGTGAGCGTCTACAAGGCGTGGGTGTGATCACTGCAGAAGAAGCGGTTGCCCTGGGTACATCGGGTCCTATTTTGCGCTCCGCTGGTATTGCTTGGGACCTTCGTCGCGACCTTCCCTATTTGAAGTACGACGAAGTGGAATTCGATGTCATCGTCGGTTCATACGGCGATGCCTTTGACCGGTATGCAATTCGCCTCAACGAAATTCGTGAGTCAATGAAAATTGTGTATCAAATTCTCGACAAGATGCCATCGGGCGACTATCGCATTCAAGATAAAAAAGTAACTCCACCACCACGAGCACGAATTGACGAGTCAATGGAAGCTCTCATCCATCACTTCAAAATTTTCACTGAAGGTTTCAAAGTGCCTGAAGGCGAAGTGTATGTGGGCATAGAAAGCCCACGTGGTGAAATCGGTTGCTTCATCGTGAGCGATGGTTCGCCAAAGCCTTATCGCATTCACATGCGTGCACCGTCATTTGTCAACATTCAAGCGCTGCCACACATGATGCGCGATGGTCTCATCGCCGATGCCGTGGCCGTCATTTCCTCCGTAGACCCAGTGTTGGGAGAAGTCGACCGATGAGCCGCCTCACTGATGCGAATATTGCAATCGCATACGAAATCATTGGGCGTTATCCACGTCCAAAATCTGCACTCATTCCTATTTTGCATCTCGCACAAGAACAAGATGGATATGTTGCGCAAGATGCAATGAAGCACATTGCTGAACTTGTAGGTGTTACACCTGCAGAAGTTTTTGGTACCGCATCGTTCTACGAAATGTTCAAATTTGAACCAGTAGGGAAGTATCTCCTCAATATCTGCGGCACCATGTCGTGCGCGCTGATGGGTGCTGAGGAACTCATGCATCATGCCGAGAAGCGCCTGGGTATTAAGGCAGGAAGCACTACACCCGATGGCCTCATTACTTTGGAACATGCTGAATGCCAAGCAGCGTGCACCGAGGCTCCCTGTTTGCAGGTGAATTATCGGTACCGATTCAAAATGACTCCTGCAGAACTCGACACGCTCATCGACGATCTTGCAGCAGGAAAACTCACCGATGAGATTCCCGCACACGGAGTTTTGGCAACAGTGCGTCAACGCATTCCTGCAGAACGCGGCGTAGGAGCAGTTGCTCCAGAAAAAGTAAATGAATCGCCTGAATGGCTAGACGGAAAGTCTGCATTATGACCAGTACCTATGCGCATGCTCCAGGTTTCGTGGCCGGTGATCGTCCGAAAATTGTTACCTCACGTTTTGAATTCTCCGACTCGTACACCATCGAGCGCTATTTGGCGACCAATGGGTATGCAGGTTTGCGAGCAGCACTGGCGCAACCTGCAACCAGTGTTCACGACGAAGTAAAGAACGCAACGGTTCTTGGCCGTGGCGGTGCCGGATTCCCTGCCGGTACAAAGTGGGGGCTTACTCCACAAGAAGTGTGGCCACGATATTTGGTAGTGAACGGCGACGAAAGCGAACCCGGTACCTACAAAGATCGTTTGCTCATGGAGCGCGACCCACATCAACTCATCGAGGGTTGCCTCATTGCTTGTTATGCAGCTGGGTTGTCACGTTGTTTTCTTTATATACGTGGTGAAATGGCTTTGGCGCAAGAGCGTGTAGCGACAGCACTCAACGAGGCTTATGCCGCAGGCTATGTAGGCAAGAATATTTTGGGAAGCAAATTTTCTGTCGACATTGTCTTGCACTGGGGTGCAGGTGCATATGTAGTTGGTGAAGAAACCGCACTCATTGAAAGTCTTGAAGGCAATCGCGGCATGCCGCGGTTGAAGCCACCATTTTTTCCAGCAGCCAATGGTCTGTATGGTCAGCCCACCATTGTGAACAACGTGGAAACGCTTGCCAACTTGCCGTGGCTCTTGTGCAATGGCTCCGAGGCTTACACAGCAATTGGTACCAAAACATCACCGGGCACGCGCATGGTTGCAGTGTCTGGTCATGTGAAGCGGCCCGGTGTTTTTGAAATCATCAACGGTGTCACCACGTTTAGAGATCTCTTGTACGGAGAAGAATTCTGCGGTGGCATTCGTAACGACAATCAGTTGAAGGCCTTTGTTCCAGGCGGCGGATCTGCTCCATGGTTCACACCCGACCAACTCGACTTGCCCTTCGAAGCAAGCCAAGTAGGGCCAGCAGGTTCCATGTTGGGTTCAGGCGCAATCATGGTGATGGATCACACCACCGATATCCCCGCTGCCGCATTAACTCTGACGCGTTTCTACGCACATGAATCATGTGGCAAATGCACCCCGTGTCGCGAAGGTGGAACTTGGCTCGAGCGTATTTTGACGCGTGTTGTTGAAGGTACTGGCACCGACGCCGACCTCGACCAACTCATCGAAGTGGGCAGCAGTATTTGCCCCGGAGATTTTCCGCACGCTTCAAATGCCGACCTTGGGCTTGCTGCGGTTCCATTCCCATACAAGATGACCACTATTTGTTTCGTGGGTCCATCGGCGTACGCACCCGTTCACTCTGCACTTACCTTGTTCCGCAGCGAGTTTGAAGCGCGCGTCACCACGCGTAAACGGATTCCGGTCACTGCAGTAGCAAACAGCACAACAGGACACGCATCATGAGCACCACAGAATCAACGCCTGACCAAGTGGAAACTGAAGTCGTTATTGACCCCAATGCAGTGAGCCTTACCATCAACGGCAAAACGGTTGCTGCGCGTAAAGGCGAGCTCATCATTGCGGCTGCCGATCGCACCAGTGATTTCATTCCACGTTTTTGCTACCACCCACGTATGAAGCCAGTGGGCATGTGTCGCCAGTGTTTAGTAGAAGTGGAAGGTCCTCGTGGGCCGATGATGGTTGTTTCTTGTATGACACCTGTTGCCGAAGGGCAAGTAGTGCATACAGAAACGGAGCAAGTGAAAAAAGCGCAAGAAGGAATTTTGGAGCTTCTTCTTGCTAACCACCCACTCGATTGCCCTGTGTGTGACAAAGGTGGAGAGTGTCCACTTCAAGATCAGGCGTTTTCTCATGGGCCAGGTGAGAGTCGTTATGTCGAAGAAAAACGGCATTACGAAAAGCCCATTCCTATCAGCGACTTAGTTTTTCTCGATCGTGAACGCTGCATTCTTTGTGATCGCTGCACGCGCTTCGCCAGTGAAGTTGCTGGTGACCCACTCATTTCATTTACTCATCGGGGAAACAACACACAAGTTCTTACATTCCCCGACGAACCTTTCGCTTCGTACTTCTCAGGAAACACAGTTCAAATTTGTCCGGTCGGTGCACTCACCGCAAAGCCGTATCGATTTAAGGCACGCCCGTGGGACCTTGAAGAAACACAAAGTACGTGCACATCATGTTCAGTCGGATGCGCAACAGTTATTCAGTCAAGTCGTGACCAAGTTTTACGCTTTCAAGGCCACGACAACGATGAAGTCAACTGGGGTTGGCTATGTGACCGTGGTCGATTCAACTTTGAGTCCATCAATAGCGAAGATCGATTCACGACACCTCTCGTTAAAGAAAATACGTCGCTCGTTCCTACTTCATGGTCAAAGGCCTTAGAAGTCGCAGCACGAACCATTCGTATGGCGGTGAGCGCAAAAGGCGCAAACAGTGTTGCCATTTTGGGCGGAGCCCGACTCGCTAACGAAGATGCGCGGGCGTGGGCGATGCTGGCAAGCAAATCGGGCATCACTATGCACGATGCGCAACTTGACGATGGTTTGTCAACAGAAGTTTTCGATTTGCCGCAAGCAACAATTAATGATGCAACAGCTGCAACCACTGTCATCTTGCTGAGCCCAGATCTCAAAGAAGAGCTCCCCGTTCTGTATCTCCGGTTACGTGATGCTGCAACAAAAAATCGCACCAGAATTATCGAGTTCACCACAAAAGCATCAGGACTCACTCGGTATGCATGGAAATCAGTGAACTATGAACCAGGTGCACAGGTGGCTGCTGTCACTGCTGCGTTGAACGACTCTGAAATTGCAAGCCAGATGCGCAAGGGTAACGTCGTTGTTGTCTTGGGGCGTGCAAACCTTGCCGAGTCGAGCGATTTCACGGCACAGGCATATAACGCCATAGCAGCGGCTTTCCCCGCAGTCACCGTCTTACCAGTTCTTCGTCGAGGAAATATTCGTGGCGCAGCAGCTGCTGGTCTTACTTCAGGAAATAACGCTCGCAGTATTCTTACTGCAGCAAGTGAAGGGCACATCGAGTGCCTCATTTTGCTTGGAGCAGATCCGTTGTCTGATGTTCCCGATCTCGACCTCGCGCGACGAGCATTAGCTGGCGCACAAAGTGTCATCGCTGTCGATACTTTCCCCACGGCGTCAACTTTGCGAGCAGATGTTGTGTTGCCTGCAGCTGCCTATGCAGAACGCGGTGGAACTACAACAAACCTTGAAGGTCGCGTTCTCCCTCTTAGTCAAAAAATCACTGCGCGCGGAACCTCGCGTCCCGATTGGATGATTGCAACAGAATTGGCTGAACAACTTGGTGCCGATATTGCTGTGGAATCTATTGAAGATCTCACGGAAATAGAGGTGCCAGCACAAGCACTGCAAGCACTGTCGGTGGTAGGTAGCTCGGCTCCGGAGCGCAATTCGTATGATCTGCGTCTCGTTCTATCGCGCAAGAT